>CBIMJO010000480.1:0-7119 GCA_966244135.1 uncultured Actinocrispum sp.
AGCAGGTCGACAACTGCGACCGCGGCGATCTCGGAACGTTGTACGTCAACCAGATCGTCACAGTGAACTGCTCTGTCGTCGCAGGCGACTACGGCTTCACCAACAACGTCACGGTCAGCGGCACCGACCGGATCGGCAAACGCGTCAGCGCCGACGCCCACGCCGCTTTCGCCGTCGTCGCCCCGAAAATCGACTTCACCGTCACCCCGTCAACCCACGCCGCGCGCGCCGGGGACGTCGTGACGTTCACCATCTCGCTGAAGAACCCGACCCAGATCCCGCTGAACTCCGTCCGCGTCGACGGCACTCCCACCGCCTGCGTCCGCCCCATCGGCACCCTCGCGCCCGGCGAGGAGGTCATCTACTACTGCGACGTCCGCATCACCGACCGCCTGACCACAAACCTCTCGGTCGCCGCCACCCCCGCCGTCGCCGGCCAAGTCCGCCAGGAAACCGTCTACGCCAAGTCCGCCACCGTCGTCACCCTCATCCCCGAAAACCCGGCCCCCATCCCGCCGCCCGCGGTGAAGAAGGAGGCCGTCGCCAAACCGGCCCCCGCTCCCGCCCCGATCGCGTTGCTCATCGCGGGCCTCGCCACGCTGACCACGTTCGTCACCATCGGCGCGATCAGCGCCACCGCGGGCCGCCCCGGCAAGTGAGTGGCGCTCATCTCGGGCGGATGATCGACATGGTCGCGGTGGCGTGCGCGTAGAGGCGGTCGTCCTTGCCGGTCAGGCGGGCCTCGGCGAGCATGGTTCGCTTGCCGGGGTTGATGATCGTGCCCTCGCAGCGCAGGGTTCCCGTGGTCATCAGCACCGGGTTGAGGTACTTCACGTGGAGGTCGGTGGTCAGCAGGCCTTCGCCGATGTCCAATGTGGTCTGGACGGCGGCGCCCGCGGCGGTGTCGAGCACGGTGGCGAGCACGCCGCCGTGGATCACGCCGCCCGGGTTGGTGTGGATGATGTCCGGCTCGATCTCGAACGTGGCGTGGCCGGGGGAGACGTCGGTGATCCGGTAGGCCAGCGTGCTGCCGATCGGCGGCGGGGGAAGTTCGCCCCGGATGACCGCTTGGAGAAGTTCCAGCCCGGTCATCCGCATCACCGCGTCGACGGTCGGCTGTGGGTCATCCCATGTGTGTGTGCGTGTGGTCACGCTGAGTCAGCCTACAGCCAGTCCTTGCGTTTGAACGAGGCGTACAAACCGATCGACGCCAGCACGATGGCCACTGTGGACAGCCAGAAGCCCCACGGGTGGTCGGTTCCGGGCACCGGTACGTTCTGCCCGTAGAAGCCGGTGATCAGGGTCGGCACCGCGATGATCGCCGCCCAGCTGGTCACCTTCTTCATGATCAGGTTCATCCGGTTGCCCTGCAGGTTCACCTGGGTGTCGTGGATCGTGGTGATCAGGTCCCGCAGCGACTCCACCTGCTCGTTGGCGTACAGCACGTGGTCCAGCACGTCCTGGTAGTACGGCATCAGGTCCGCGTTGTAGAGCGGGTTCTCCCGGCGCAGCAACGAACTGAGGATGTCGTGCATCGGGGAGACCTTGCGCCGCAACCCGTTGAGGCTCTTGTGCGTGCGCAGTGACCGTTTCTGCAGGCTCATCGAGGTCGGCGACTCGCTGAACACCGCGTCCTCCAGCTGTTCGACCAGGTCGTCCAGCGCGGCCAGCGAGTCGATGTGGCTGCTCACCACGGTGTCCAGCACGGTGTAGAGCAGGTAGCCCACACCGGCCGCGGCCAGGTCCTGCTCCTCGTCCCAGCGCCCGGCCAGGGTGTCCATCGACGTGCTGCTGTCCTTGCCGACCGTGACCAGGGCCCGCTCGGTCAGGAAGATCGCCAGTTCGTGGGCGTGCAGCGCGCCGGTCTTGGCGTTGATCGAGGTCTCGTAGGCGATCAGCAGGCCGTGGTTCTTGTAGTGGTTGAGCTTGGGCCGCTGGTGCTTCTGCACCGCGTCCTTCACCGCGATCGCGTGCAGCCCGAGCGCCGCGGCGACCTCGGCCAGGTCCTGCTCGGTGGGCTCGGTGAAGTCGAGCCAGACCACCACGTCCGGGTCGGCGAGGTACCTGGTCAGCTCACCGGACGGGAAGTCCTCGGCCTCGAGCTTGCCTGCCCGGTACACCCGCGAACGCGTCATGAGCAGCAATTTAGTCCTGGGGGACAGGAGGTGCCGTCGTACGCTACGGTGTAGGACATCCTACGTCCGACGTTGGACGTGCCGAATGGAGAAGAGGCCCATGCCCGAGCCCACGCTGGCCGGCGGAGTCGTCCCGCCGGTGTGCACGCCGCTGACCCCCGAACGCGAGCTCGACGTGCCGTCGCTCGAGCGCCTCGTGGGGTTCCTGCTCGACGCGGGCGTGCACGGCCTGTTCGTCACCGGCTCCACCGGCGAGGTCGCCTACCTGCCCGACTCGGTCCGCTACCGCGCGCTCGAGGTGGTCGTGAGCACCGCGGGCGGCCAGGTGCCGGTGCTCGCGGGCATCATCGACACCACGACCCCGCGCGTGATCGAGCACGCGTACGCCGCCAAATCGCACGGTGCCAACGCCCTCGTCGCGACCGCGCCGTTCTACGCGCCGACCCACCTGGTCGAGTTCCCGGTGCACTTCCGGGCCATCCGCGCCGCGGTCGACCTGCCGCTGATCGGGTACGACATCCCGGCGTCGGTGCACTCCAAGCTGAACGCCGAGGTGGTCGCCGAGCTCGCGGCCGAGGGCGTGCTCGACGGGCTCAAGGACTCCAGCGGCGACCTGGACGGGCTGCGGGCCGTGCTGGAACTGGTCGACACCAGCACGTTCACCTGTTTCTCCGGGTCGGAGACGCTCGCCGACCTGGGCCTGTTCCTGGGCGCGCACGGCCTGGTGCCCGGGATCGGCAACGTCGACCCCGAGGGGTACGTGCGGCTGTACAACGCCGCCAAGCGCCAGGACTGGGACGCCGCCCGCACCGAGCAGCAGCGGCTGCGCCGGCTGTTCAAGATCATCTATGTGGGTGACGCCCGGATGGGCCGCTACTCGTCGGCGATCGGGGCGTTCAAGGAGGGACTGGTGGCCCGCGGCGTGATCGACCACGCGACCACGAGCCTGCCGATGATCCCGTTGAACGACACGGAGCGTGCCGCCGTTCGCAAGCACCTCACCGGCGCCGGACTGGGGCCGCTGTAATGTTCGCCGGATATGGGACCACTCCGGGAGCAGCTGTGAGCCTGAACCAAGACCAGCCGCACCGGCTGTCCAGCCGGCTGGGCCGGGCGATCCGCGACGAGATCGCCGCGCTCATCCTGGACCGCGGGCTGCGCTCGGGCGACCCGCTGCCCACCGAGACCGAGCTGATGGAGTCGCTGGGGGTCAGCCGAAACTCGGTGCGTGAGGCGCTGAAGGCGTTGCAGGCGCTGGACATCGTCGACATCCGGCACGGGCACGGCACGTACGTGGGCAAGCTGTCGCTCGACCCGCTGGCCGACGGGCTGACCTTCCGGGTGCTGCACGGGCTGGGCGGCGACATGAGCTCGCTGCGGGAGATCCTCGAGGTCCGCGAGGCGCTGGAGGGCGCGCTGGTGCGCCGGGTCGCCGAGGGCATCCCGGCCGCCGACCTGAAGGACCTGGACGACGTGATCGCCCGGATGAACGAGCGGGCGCAGCGCGGCGAGACGTTCGCCGAGGAGGACCGCGAGTTCCACGAGCTGCTGTACCGCTCGCTGGACAACGGCCTGGTGACCCAGCTGCTGACCGCGTTCTGGAACGTCTTCCACCGGGTGAACCACCGCCTCGGCGTGACCGACCCGGATCCGGTGGAGACGGTGAAACTGCACCGCGCGATCGTCACGGCCTGCCGCAAGCACGACGTCGACCGCGCCGAGAAAGCCATGCACGAGCATTTCCGCAACCTGAACGCCCAGGTCAGGCGCGGGTAAAAGAAAACCACAAGGCCCGCCGTGCGAGCATTCGGGCGATCACGTTCGTACGGCCGGGTCTGGGGCGGGATGAAGAAGCGCATTATCTGGTCGATCGTGGGCATCGTGTTCGGGGCGATGGCCATCGCCGGCGGCTTGCTCAAGGCGAGCCACACCACGCCCGACTCCGCGGTCGAGTGCGGCGGCAAGATCATGTCTCCCGGCGACACCTGCGAGACGACGTCCAAGACGGGCGACAAGAAGGTGAAGACCTACGAGGAGCAGCGGCAGAGCAACCAGGGCGAGAACTACCTGGTGGTCGGCTTCGGTGGCCTGATCGTCCTGATCAGCGCCTGGCAGCTGGTGAAGGGCCTGCGCGCGCGGAAGAAGACCCCCGTCCCGCTCACCGACGCGGCTCCGCAGACCTGGAACCCACCCGCGCAGCAGTGGCCGACACACCCCTCGCCGCCGCAACAACAGTGGGCGCCACAGCAACCCGCGCCCCCACAACAACAGTGGCCGGCCCAGCCACCGCAGCAGGCGGCGGCTCAACCCACGCCACCCCACCAAGACTGGCTCCAGCAAACGGCCACCACCCGCCTCCAGCCACCATCGCAACCCCAGCAACAGTGGAATCCATCCCAGTCGTTCGGCCCCACCGGCGAAATCCCCCAAGACCAACCGCCATCCCAGCGATAAGGCTGGAAGCGGCGCCTGCACGGTGACACCGCCGCTGCGCGGCGGCCGACTCTCCAGCGCGGGGCTGGGCGGCCGCGCCCACACTGTGGCACCCATACGCCGGGCTCTCGAGCGCAGGGCTGGGGTGGCCGTGCCCTCACGGCAGCATCCGCTGGCGCCGTTGTGTGGCAGCGGGCTCTTCAGTGCGGAGCTGGTAGCTGCGCCCTCAGGATGGCATCCCATGGACGCAGCTGTGTGGAGGTCGGTTCTTGAGTGCGGCCGTGTCCTCTCACGGCACCTGTGGTGCCGCTGTGCGGCGATCGGGTTTCCAGCGCACGGCTGGATAGCCGCGCCTGCGGCGCGCTTGGCTTCGTGGGAGTCGTTTGGCGGCTGGCTTTGGCGCCGCGCGGCGGCGTCCACTGTGGCCCTTGGCCTGCCGCTCGGATCTCGGGCGATTTCGGCGGGGTCTTGGCTACTGGTCGGCGAGGAGGGCGCGGACTGCTTCGGTTTCGTGGGCGCCTAGTTTTTCCAGGGTTTCCAGGGCTTGGTGCCAGGCGGCGGCGGCTTCTTGCTTGTTGCCGGTGGCTTGGTGGTAGCGGCCGAGGCTGATCTGGGACTTCGCTCGCCAACGGGGGTCGCCGGAGGTGCTCAGGCGCTTGACGCCGGGGTCGAGGTGGGTCTTGGCCGTCCGGGTGTCACCGAGGGCCAGGTAGATGTCGCTCAGCTGGACCTCTGTGCAGGCCAGGCCGTGGGTGTCCAGTGTGGACAGCAGGAGGTCGCGGGACTCGGCGGCGTAGCCGCGGGCCATGACCGGGTCTCCGTCGACCAGCGCCGACCAGGCGAGACAGCGGAGCGCGGCGCCCATCCGCCGCCGGTCACCGCCGATCCGCAGCAGCTCCAGGCTCTGGGTGAACAGGTCGACAGCCGTCGCGCTGTCGCCCATGTCCTGGTGGACGATGCCGAGTTCGCGCAGGCTCGCGCCCTCCCACCTGGAGTCGCCCAGCGACTGATATGCGGCGACGGCCTCGGTCAGGCACTCGATGGCGTCCGCCCACTGGCCGCGGTACCGGTACAGCACGCCGTACTCCCGCAACGTGTACGCCCGCCAGCGCGGCTCGTCCAAGCCCTCCAATGTGGACAAACACCCCGCGAAGTACCCGGCGGCCTCGTCCCATTGGCCCTGCAAGCGTTTGGCCACGCCGACCGACAGCAGCGTGACGACCTCCAGCCGCGGGTCGTCCGCGGCGGGCAGGATGGTCAGCCCCTCCCGGAACGCCCGCTCGGAGGTGCCGAAGTCGCGCGTCTCCCGCGCCGCGAGCCCCAGGGCGAACAGTGCGTAGGCCGTCCAATAAGGACTCCCCATCCGCTCGGCGGCCGTCAGGCTCATCGAGGCGACCCGCTTGAGGTCCGCCCACTGCGCCCGCAGCTCCAGGAAGGCCGCCAGCACGGCCGACAACCGGCAGGTGGTCTCGTCGTCCTCGACGGCCGCGGCCGACTCGATGGCCAGCAGGATCGACGGATGCTCCTCGGTGAGCCAGCCGACCGGGTCGTCCTCGGCCCGAGGTGCGTCGATGGTCAGCGGCGGCGGCTCGAACCGGTGCAGCCCACCGAACTCCAGCTTCGCGTCGGCCCGTTTGCCGAGGTTCATGTACACCGCGGCGAGCCGGACCCGGGCCTCCTCGCGCTCCGGAGCAGGAAGCAACTCCTTGGCGTACAAGCGAATCAGGTCGTGGAAGTAGTACCGCGCGGACGGTCCGCACTCCAGCAGGTTCGCGTCGACCAGACTGTCGAGCAACCGTTCGGCCGCGCGCACATCCACACCCAGAGCCGCGGCGGCAGCCCATGCGGGGAACGTCGGCAGCGGTGCCAGCACACGGAAAGCACGCTGCTCGTCGGCGGTAAGACTGTCGTAGCTGAGCTCGAAGCTCGCCCGGATCTCCCGGTCGCCGCCGACCAGCTCGTCCAGCCGGTTGCGTGAGTCCTCCAGCCGGGCGGCCAGGTCCTCGACCGTCTGATGTGGACGCGACCGCAGCCGCGTGCCGACGATCCGCAGCGCCAACGGCAACCCGCCGCACAGCCGCACGAGTTTCTTGGCGGCCGCGGAAGGGGCGACCCGCGGCGCGAGATCGGTCAGCAGTGCCAACGCATCGGTGTCGTCCAGGCCGTCCAGGTCGATGAGGCCGCGCATGTCCAGCCCGGTCAGCCGCCGCCGGCTGGTGATCAGCACGGCGCACGACGGGTTGCCCGGGAACAGCGGCCGGACCTGCTCCTCCGAGGCCGCGTTGTCCAGCACCACCAGGACCTGCCGGGCCGCCGTGCGGTCGCGGAACAGCCCGGCCCGCTCCTCCAGCGTCGCCGGGATGTCCGCGCTGGCCACGCCGAGGTCACGCAGGAACCGCGCGAGCACTTCGGCCGGTTCGCGCGGCGATTGACCGGCGCCGTGCAAGTCGACGAAAAGTTGCCCATCGGGGAAAGCGGAGCTCACCCGGTGCGCGGCCCGGACGGCCAGCGCGGTCTTGCCGAGCCCGGGTTTCCCGGTGATCGCGACCAC
>CBIMJO010000481.1:0-7111 GCA_966244135.1 uncultured Actinocrispum sp.
GAACGGGCTCGGCGGCATGCCCGGCCGCCCCATCCCGGTGCAGTGGGAGATCGCCACCGACGAACGGTTCCGGCACGTGGTCCGCCGCGGCGAGGTCGTGGCCCGCCCGGAGTCCGCGCACAGCGTGCACGTCGAGGTCGGCTGGTTGCGGCCGGGAACCGAGTACTTCTACCGCTTCCGCACGCAGAACCACATCTCGCCGGCCGGCCGCACCCGGACCACGCCCGAGCCGTGGGCCCTGCGGACCGCCCTGACCATGTGCTTCGCGTCCTGCTCGCACTTCGGTGCCGGGCACTTCACCGCCTACCGCCGCCTCGCCGAGGACCACCCGGACCTGGTCCTGCACCTGGGCGACTACCAGTACGAGTACGCGGCCAGTGCCAACGATGTGCGCACGGTGCTCGGCCCGGAGACCCGCGCGCTGGCCGACTACCGGCTGCGGCACGCGCAGTACAAGACGGACGCCGATCTGCAGCTCGCCCACGCGACCGCGCCCTGGACGGTCATCTGGGATGATCATGAGACCGAGAACAACTGGGCCGACGAGGTTCCCGAGCAGCCCGACCCGGCGTTCCCGGACCGCCGCAAGGCCGCGTTCCAGGCGTACTACGAGAACATGCCGCTGCGCCGGACCGCCCGCCCTCGCGGCATCGACATGCAGCTGTACCGGCGCCTGCAGTGGGGCGGCCTGGTGAACTTCCACATGCTCGACACCCGGCAGTTCCGCGACGACCAGGCCTGCGGCGACGGGGTGAAGGCGGGTTGCGACGCGCGTCTGGACCCGAACCGGTCCATCACCGGCCCGGAGCAGGAGCGCTGGATCCTGGACGGGTTCCGCCGCTCCCGTGCCCGCTGGGATGTGCTGGGGCAGCAGGTGTTCTTCTCGCAGATCGACCTCACCCCCGGCGCCGCACAGGGCTACAACATGGACGCATGGGACGGGTACAAAGCCAACCGCGACAGGATCGCGGCAGGCCTAGGCACTGTCCGCAACGGCGTCGTGCTGACGGGGGACGTGCACCGGCACTGGGCCGCCGAGATCAAGACCGACTACACCGACCCGAGGTCGAAGGGGGTCGGCGTCGAGTTCATCACCACGTCGATCACCAGCGGCGGCGACGGCAACGGCAACGGCAACCCGAACACGGCAGCGCTAGCAGAAAACCCGCACGTCAAGTTCCACAAGAACCGTCGTGGCTACGTGCGTACCAAGTTCACTGCGGACGAGCTTCGCGCGGACTACCGGATCGTGCCGTATGTGCGTCAGCCCGACGCGCCCGTGTCGACTGCGGCAAGCTTCGTAGTGGAAGATCGCAAACCGGCCCTCAATCCGGTGTAAGTCCTACACATACTAGCCCGATTGGCTGCAAGTTATTGACCTGTGGGATGTGGCGGCGTAAAGCTGTCGTGTCCCACAGCCTTCATTTCTGGGGAGCTCTCCATGGGCCCTGCCCGCATCACGGCCATGGTCGCCGCAGCCTGTCTGGCCTGCAGTGTTACCACGGTGTCTGTATCTGCAGCAGCCGCCGACCCTGCTGCGCCAATGCTCGATCCTGCAAGCAGATCTTCGGTCCAGTTACGCCAACAAGCCTTCACGGCGGCCGCCAAGGAGTTCGGTGTGCCCGCGAGTGTCCTGCTCGGCGTGTCCTATTTGGAGTCCCGCTGGGACACCAACGCGGGGACGCCCAGCACCAGCGCCGGCTACGGCCCGATGCACCTGACCGACGTACAGACCGCGAACTCGGGCGGCTCGCACCACAACGAGGGCAAAGAGGACCCCCGTGGCGACGAGGCCAGGCAGATTTTGCTGCCCAAGGCGGGCCTGCCCGTCGCGCCCGTCCCGCAGTTGCAGACGGTCGACGCCGCGGCCGGGCTGATCGGCGTGGACAAGGCCGTGCTGCGGTCGGACGCCACCCAGAACATCCGCGGCGGGGCCGCGCTGCTCGCCAAGTACCAGCGGGACCTCGGCGTGACCAGCGCCAACCCGGCCGACTGGTACGGCGCGGTGGCCAAGTACGGCAGCGTGGCGGACACCAAGACCGCGGCGGCCTTCGCCGACGAGGTGTTCAAGACCATCTCGTCCGGCGCCGACCGGGTCACCGACGACGGCCAGCACGTGAAGCTCGCCGCCACCGCGGTCAAGCCGAACACCGCGCAGCTGGGCAAACTCGGCCTGCGCGCGGCCAACGACGACGGCACGGAGTGCCCGGCGGACCTGGGCTGTGAGTGGATTCCCGCGCCCTACCAGCAACTGCCGAACAACGACTACGGCAACCACGACCTGAGCAACCGGCCGGACAACCAGCAGATCAACTACATCGTCATCCACGACACCGAGGGCTACTGGGACGGCGTGCTCAAGCTGGTCCAGGACCCGACGTACGTGAGCTGGAACTACTCGCTGCGCTCCAGCGACGGGCACGTGGCCCAGCACGTCAAGGCCAAGGACGTGGCCTGGCACGCCGGGAACTGGTACGTCAACGCGAAGTCGATCGGCCTGGAGCACGAAGGCTTTGCCGCGCAAGGCACCTGGTACACCGAGGCGATGTACCGCTCGTCCGCCAAGCTGGTCCGCTACCTGGCCGCGAAGTACCGGATCCCGTTGGACCGCGCGCACATCATCGGCCACGACAACGTGCCCGGCACCATCCCGAGCACGGTCCAGGGCATGCACTGGGATCCGGGCCCCTACTGGGACTGGGCGCACTACTTCGACCTGCTGGGCGCGCCTTTCCTCGGCCTGCCCGGGTACAACACCGGCCTGGTGACGATCAAGCCCGACTTCGCGTCGAACCAGCCCGCGTTCACCGGGTGCGCGCAGGCCGGGCAGCCCTGCCCGCTCCGGGGTTCGTCGTCGGTCATCCTGCACACCGAGCCGCGTGCGGATGCCCCGTTGCTCAAGGACATCGGCCTGCACCCGGACGGATCCGCCACCACCATGGGGGTTTCCGACCACGGCAGCCGGGTGGAGAGCGGCCAGCGGTACGCCGTCGCCGGTGTGTCCGGTGACTGGACCGCGATCTGGTACCTGGGCCAGGTGGGCTGGTTCTACAACCCGCGCAACCACCCGACCGCTTTGGGCACGCTGGGTCTGGTCGTCACGCCCAAGCGCGGCAAGACCACCGTGCCGGTCTACGGGCGGGCATACCCGGAGGCGTCCGCGTATCCGGCGGGCATCCCGGCGCAGGCCGTGACTCCGTTGCAGTACACGTTCTCGGCCGGTGAGAAGTACTCGCTCGGCGAGAAGCTGACCTCGGAGTACTACTACGCGGTCACGTTCGACCAGGCCACGCACGCGGTGGTGCGCGGCCAGACGCAGTACTACCAGATCCAGTTCGGCCACCGGGTCATGTTCGTCAACGCCGACGACGTCGACGTGCAGCCCGCGTTCCTGCCGTACGGGATGGCGCCGCTCTCCGACGGGCGCCACTGGTAACCGCTAGACGTAGATGGTGTCCACCGGGAGGCCTGGGTCGGTCGGCAGGTCCAAACTGGACGGACGGACCCCGGCGGCCACCAGGTGGGCGCCCAGCGCGGCGATCATCGCGCCGTTGTCCGTGCACAGCCGCGGCCTCGGCACGCGCAGCTCGATCCCGGCCTCCGCACAGCGATCCGCGGCGAGGGCCTTGATCCGGGAGTTGGCCGCGACCCCGCCGGAGATCACCATCGTGCCGATCCCCAGCTCGGTCGCGGCCCGCACCGCCTTGGCGGTCAACACATCCGCCACCGCTTCCTGGAAGGACGCGCAGACGTCCTCCACCGGCACGGGATCGCCGTCGCGCTCGCGGGCCTCCACCCAGCGGGCGACCGCGGTTTTCAAGCCGGAGAAGGAGAAGTCGAACTTCGCGTCCCGGGGACCGGTCAGGCCGCGCGGGAACGCGATCGCCTTCGGGTGGCCCTGCTGCGCGGCCTTGTCGATCGGCGGGCCGCCCGGGTAGGGCAGGCCGATGATCCGGGCGACCTTGTCGTAGGCCTCACCGGCGGCGTCGTCGATGGTCGAGCCGATCTCGGTGATCTTCCCGGCCAGGTCGTCCACCCGCAGCAGCTGCGTGTGACCACCGGAAACCAGCAGTGCCAACGTTTCCGACGGCAACGGCCCGTGCTGCAGGGTGTCCGCGGCGACGTGCCCGGCGAGGTGGTTCACGCCGTACAGCGGCACATCCAGCGCGGCCGCGTACGCTTTCGCCGCCGCCACACCGACAAGCAGCGCGCCCGCCAGTCCCGGTCCACAGGTGACCGCGATGGCGTCCACATTGGACAAGCTCAGCTTGGCCGCGTCGAGGGCCCGGTCCATGGTCGGGGTCATCGCCTCGAGGTGCGCACGGCTGGCCACTTCCGGGACCACGCCACCGAACCGCACGTGTTGCTCCACACTGGACGCGACCTCGTCGGCAAGCAGCTCGATCGCGCCCTCGGCGCCCAGCCGGACGATGCCGACGCCGGTCTCGTCGCAGGAGCTCTCGATACCGAGAATGATCTTGTCAGTCACTCCGGCCTCCTCGGCCTGGCCATGGTGTACGCGTCGGCGCCGGACGGCTGGTAGTACCGCCGCCGCAGGCCGATCTGGGTGAAGCCGTGTTTCTCGTAGAGGGTGATCGCGGGCACGTTGTCGGTGCGGACTTCCAGGAACACCGGGGCCTGAACCTCGTCGGCCCGCTCGAGCAGCGCCTCCAGCAACGCCTTGCCGATCCCCTGGCCCTGGAAGCGCGGGTCCACACCGATCGTGTGCACCTCACCTTCGAACGCCCCCACCGACCCGAGCAGCGACAACCCGGCGTAGCCGATGAGCTCGCCGTCCACATACGCGCCCAGGTAGTAGTTGCCGGCGGCCAGTTCGGAGCGGAACGCCTGCTCGCTCCACGGGTCCTCGTCCGGGAAGAGCACTCGTTCCAGCTCAGCGCACCGAGCCAGGTCCTCACGGCGCAACAGGTCCAAGTGGACGGTCACGCCCGGCTCACTCGCTTGCGGGCACCGGGTTCCACCGCATCCGGGCGGCGCAGGTACAGCGGCGTCAACGGGGGCGGGGTCTCCTCGCCCAACAGCATCGAGCTCGCGGCACGCACCAACCCGGCCGGACTCGGGTAACGCGGTTCCTCCACCGGCCGGTCCAGCAGATCGGCGCCCACGATCAGGTCGACATCCCCGGGCACCTCGGTCGGCTTGTCGACATTGGGCCCATCCACCCGGTGCCCGTTCTCGTACCGCGCCCAGTAGACCTCTTTGCGCCGCGCGTCGGTGAGCACGACCAACCGGTGCGCCACCACATCGGCGGCGATCGCATCCAACGTGCACACGGGGTACACAGGCTTGCCCAGCGTCTGCCCCAGCGCCGCCGCGGTCACCATTCCCGCGCGCAGACCCGTGAACGGCCCCGGCCCAGCCCCGACCACGATCGCGTCGAGATCAGCAAAACCGGCCTTCGCCTCCGCCAACGCCTCCAGGGTGTGCGGCGTGAGCAACTCCCCATGCGCCCGGGCGTCGATCGTCACCCTCCCGGCCAGCGTTTCCACAGCTCCATGGGGCGCCAGTTCGACGACCCCCGCGGTGACCGCCGGCGTCGCAGTGTCCAGGGCGAGTACAAGCACGTCGTCAAGCCTACGAGGTCCGTTCCTGGACTTGACGTCGGTGTCAAGACCTACGGTGAGGACATGATGCGGATCGGAGAGCTCGCCCAGCTGGCCGGCACGAGCACGCGGTCACTGCGGTACTACGAGGCACAAGGCCTGTTGCCTGCCAGGCGAGCCCCCAACGGCCACCGGGAGTACGACGAGTCCGACCTCAGGCTGGTCCAGGAGATCCGGAGCCTGCTGGAGATCGGCTTCGCCCTGGAGGAGACCCGCCCGTTCGTGGAGTGCCTGCGCGCGGGAAACCAGTCGGGCGACGTGTGCCCCGCATCAATAGAGGTCTACCGCCGGAAACTGGCGGAGCTCGACAGAGGAATAACCCGCCTCAACGAAATAAGAAGCCGCCTCGCCGCCCAACTGGCAGCAGTATCCGAAAGGCCCCACAACCACCAATGCGAACACTAACGGACACCACCTTCCGAACCCACATAAAGGATGCGGAAAAGCCGGTCCTCGTCGACTTCTGGGCAACCTGGTGCCCACCCTGCCGGATGATAGAGCCGGTACTGAGAGAAATCGAGGAAGAGCACAAGGACATCCTCGAGGTAGTCAAGGTGGACGTCGACGCCAGCCCTGAGACCGCCGCGGCGGAAAAGGTCATGGGCATGCCCACCCTCAGCCTGTACCAAGGTGGAGAACTGATCTACCAGATCGTCGGAGCCCGCCCCAAGCAGGCGCTCCTCCGCGAACTCGCCCCCTACCTCCCGCAGCTCGCAGCGGCAACCCACTAACTCAAGCCCTTCGGGCGCGAGGCGAGCATCAGCCTTGGCGCGCAAGCGCAAACCCGGTCTTCGTGTCCTCTTCCTTCTGGGTGGCGCTGCCGCGCGGCGTGCGCATTTCAGCGCCCCCAGAAGCTCAACCCCTATACCGCAACCCGTCCATCAACAAATCAAGCAACCGCGAAACCTGAGCCCGATCGGCAGCCGCGAAAGTCAACGAAACCCCACTCGCACTCAGCACGACATCCCAAGCCGGAACATCTCCCCGCACGCTCCCCTGAGCAACGGCCGCGGAAAGCAACGTCTCCATGGCCTCACTCAGCTTCGCCCGGCTGCGCTCAAAAGGATTCCCACCCGAGGCGATCACCGCCTTCAAAGCGTCCGCCATGCCATGCTTCGTGATCATGTAGTCCACGAAGGCATCCAGCCACGCCCGCAAGGCCTCATCCGCGGGCTTGGCCTTCAGCAACTCCGGCGCCGAGTCGCACAGCTTCGCCAGCTCGTTCCGGTACGCGGCCTCGATCAGCGCCTCCCGCGTCGGAAAGTGCCGGTACAGGGTCCCGATACCCACCCCCGCGTCCTTCGCGATCGACTCCAGCGTCACATCTGCGCTCTCCGTGAAGGCGCGCACGGCAGCCTCCACCAGACGGTCACGGTTGCGCTGGGCGTCGGCGCGCAACGGCTTCGGTGCCGACACGGGTCCTCCTTGTGGTACAGCTCACTTGTCAATCGGAGGAACCTCCGCTTACAGTCGGAGACATAGCGGAG
>CBIMJO010000482.1:0-7103 GCA_966244135.1 uncultured Actinocrispum sp.
CTTGCCGAGTACGCGGGCGGCAAGGCGCGCGCGGAGGACGCCGAACCCGCGTTGCGGCGCCTGATGGACTACTACCTGCACACCGCGCACGCGGCGACCACACGGTTGTTCCCGGACACCATGCGGTTGCCGGTGAAGCAGCCCGGGTCGGGTGTGCACATCACCGTGCTGACCGACGAGACCGAGGCCATCGGCTGGCTCGACGCCGAGGGCCCGAACCTGATCGCGGCCATCAACTGGGCCGCGACCGCGGCGAAAGGCCTGCGCCCCTTCGCCTGGCAGATCACCGACGCGCTGCGCGGGTACTTCATCAGCCGCGGCCACGGCGTTGACGGCCTGGAGATCTGCCAGGTGGCGCTGGATGTCGCCCGCCAGGAGGGCGATCCGATGGCCGAAGCGTCCATTTTGGACATCGTCGGCCTGATCTACTACAACCTCAGCGACTACCAGCGGGCCATCACCAACCACAACGAGGCGCTCGCGCTGAACCGCCGGATCGGCAACCGCACCGGCGAGGCCGCGTCCCTGCACAACCTCGGCCGCGTGCACTCGCAGCTCGGCCGTCCCGCGCAGGCCGCCAGCTACTACTCACAGGCGTTGACGATCAACCGCGAGACCGGCAACCGCGCGGGCGAGGCGACCGGGCTGAACTACGTTGGCGTCGCACAGCTTTCGCTCGGCCGCCCGGACCAGGCCCTGAGCTGGCACAAGCAATCGATCACGCTGGCCAGGGAACTGGGCAACCGCAACACCGAGGCGCGCGCGTTGAACGGCGCCGGCCTGGCGAACTGGGCGCTCGGCGACATGGACGCGGCCGTGCAGTGCCACCTACGGGCCCTGGCGACCTGCCGTCACCTGGGCGACCGGCACGGTGAGGTCAGCACGATCATCTGCCTTGCCGAGACCCACTGTGACGCCGGTAGGTATCGCAGGGCTGTCGTGCTGGCGCGCACTGCTATCACTCAGGGGCGTCAGCTAGGCGAACGACGGCACGAGGTCAGCGGCCTCGACATCGTCGCGACCGCCCACATGCGCCGTGGCCACACGGACATCGCGCTCGGTCACTACCGGGACGCGCTGAACCTGTCCCGGGACATCGAGTTCCGCTACGGCGAGACGTCCGTGCTGATCGGCATGTCCGCCGCGTTGCGCCGCGCGGGACACGTCGCCGAGGCGTTGACGGCAGCGCGGGACGCGTTGGCGGTGATGCGGGACTCCGGGATGCGGCTGCTGGAGGCGCGCGCGTTGACCGTGCTCGCGTTGGGGTACTTGGCGTTCAACGACTTCGCCCGCGCGCACGACCACGCTCAGCAGGCGCTGACCATCGCGCGGCGCACCGGCCAGCGTCTGGTGGAGGCGTGGGCGCGCCAGGCGAAGGCGCAGATCCAGCAGGGACTGGGCGAGACCGCCGAGGCGTTGGTGGAACGGAGCACCGCGGCCGCGATCTTCACCGCGCTCGGCGTGCCGCCGATCGACGATTAGCCGCCCGGAGCGTATTACGACATACCCCCCTATGCCGTAATACGCCTCCCGGACTGGGAACAACACTAGTGCGCTCCTGTGGATCAGGACTGAAATGTCCCTGTACTTCAGAACAGTGTTCAGCGGCAGGTCCAGGCCATGGCTGACCTGGCAGATTCGTCGAACCCTAAATCGGTGACCGGCAACTTCGAGATCCAAACCGGCAATACGGTTCACCGCTTCGGCACATTCTGGACGCCGGACCTGATAGGTTGCGCTGTATTGCGCGGCCTAACTCGATGGTTCGTTTGGCGCAATGGGCGTACCGCTCGGCGCGGGTCACCCACCCGTGGCGGCCCACCACTGCCACCGTTGTGCCATGAGGTTCTTGGACGGCAAGGCCGTGGTTATCACCGGGGCCGGGCGCGGCCTCGGCGAGGCTTTCGCCCTGCACGCCGCGCACGCTGGAGCGGCGGTAGTGGTCAACGACATCGACGCTGACCTGGCGGAACGGACCGCGGAGAACATCGGGGCGCAAGGGGGCAAGGTCGTCGCGAGTGCCCACTCGGTCGCCGATCCCGCGCAGGCACAGGACATCGTGGAGCTGTGCGTGCGCGAGTTCGGCCGGATCGACGGACTGGTCAACAACGCCGGCCTCAACTACGAGGCCTTCCCGTGGGACGAGGACGTCGACCAGATCCGGGAACTGGTCGAGGTCAACGTGCTCGGCGTGATGTACGTCGGCATCGCGGCCGCCCGCCACATGCGTGCACAGGGCGGCGGGTCGATCGTCAACGTCTCCTCCGGGGCGCATCTGGGGCAGCGGAAACTCGGGGTCTACGCGGCGTCCAAGGGTGCGGTGGCATCGCTCACCTACTCGTGGGCACTGGACATGGAGGAGGCCGGAATCCGCGTCAACGCGCTGTGCCCGTTGGCGCACACCAGGATGGTGTGGAAGTCGGAGCGGTCGCTGC
Organism: uncultured Actinocrispum sp.; assembly: GCA_966244135.1. Classification (GTDB taxonomy): domain Bacteria; phylum Actinomycetota; class Actinomycetes; order Mycobacteriales; family Pseudonocardiaceae; genus Kibdelosporangium. The sequence goes on from CBIMJO010000482.1 coordinate 2,436, forward strand.
GGGCCTGCCCGCCGGACCGCACGCCCAGCCGGATCGCGCCGGTGGCGCTGTTCCTGCTGTCCGACCGGTCGCACGGGATCACCGGGCAGATCATCCGGTGCAACGGACCGCAGCTGCACATCATCGGGCAGCCGTACCTGAAGGCACCGATCCTGGAGCGGGAGGTCTGGGACTCCGAGGGCGTCGAGCACGCCTTCAACGAGGTGTTCCAGGCGCACCTGGAGTCCTATGGGCTGGAGAAACGCCTCCCGCCGCGGCTGCGCAAGTGGATCGTGCCCGCTACAGCGTCCTGAGAATGGCGCGGGCGACCGCGTCGTTCTGCCGGAACGCTGGCGCGTTCGTGTGCGGCCGGGCGAACGCCGTCGCGGCCACCACGTTCGTCAACGGTCCCAAGGCGAACCGCGAAGGGTGTGGGCGTCCTTCGCGGTCGACGACTCGCAGATCGGCCGGTGTCACCACGAGCCGGCCGGTCTCGATCGTGGGATCCCGCAACACTTCCGCGGCGGCGTTGTCGTTGAGCCAGTGGATCAGTTCGTCGGTGGTGCCGGTGAGCCTGGGCTTCGGCAGTCGCGCCTCGACCAGCGCCGTGGCTGTGATCGCCTTTGGGTGACTGGATGTCGTCGCTGTGAAGACGCCATCTTGGGCTTGTATCTGCATGTCCGCGCCGAGGAACTCGACGATTCCCGCTCGGGACAAGGCAAGCAGCTCCTCCAGCCGGTGCCCGGGCGGGCCGCTGGCGAGGAGGTTGAAGAACCCCTGCCACCAGCCGAGATCGTGCACAAGCGAGGTGGTGGTGAGTTTTCCCGACGCCGCAAGGGGTGCGAGGCCGCCGAAGCCGGCCAGCAGGCCCATGAACGCGCCGAGGTCCTGGCTGTGGTCCTCGTCATGGCGGCGGTCGATGTCCTGGCGGATCAGCGTGCGCAGGTGTTCCTGCAAGGCTTCGGGTGTGTCGAACCTCTGGGTCAGCGGGCGGTCGAGGGCTTCGAAGTCCAGCCGGTCCTCCTCGCGGGGAACGGTTGTGCTGATTAGGGTGCGCATCTGGTGAGAGCCCCACGTCAGCTCGCTGAACCTTTCGGCGAAATCACTCCATGTGGTTGTAACGCGGTCCGCGTGGGCGTTGAACAGCTCGTGGTAGTGGCCCCAGGCGATGTCCTTGGCCAGCAGCGGCCACACGTCCGTGTGAAAGTCGAGCTTGCCCCTTGCGGTGAAGGCGTCCGGCACGAAGAACCGGGGCAGCGGCGGGCGGCCGGCTTTGAGGCGGTAGTTGGTCTTCGCGTGGTACGGCACACCGCGGCGTGAACCGACGATCAGCCGGGGTTCCTCGCCGGAAGGCAGGTACGTCAGGGAGCCGTCGGGGTCGGGCCGGTACTTGCCGCCGCGGCCTTCGGTGAGCAGCACCATCAGGTCGATGAACGCCAGCCCGAAGCCGCGCATCAGCACGTCCTGGCCGGGGCGGATGCCGCTGAGGTCGGCGTCCGCGGAGTATTCCGGTGGCAGGTAGAACAAGCCGTGCTGTTGTGCGTAGGTTTCGAGGTCCTGCTTGGGTTTGTTGTCCAGGTGGCCGACCGTGAACACGATGACGTCCGCCTTGATCGGCGGGTTGTCCTTGAGCCAGACGGTCTGCGGATCGTCGGAGATCCTGGTCGCGATGTCCTGGTGGACATGGACCCTGACGTTTCGCGGGAGCCCAGCCACGGTGTGTTCGTAGAACCAGGTGAGGTAGGCGCTCTGCAGGCGGCGGGTCGGGAATGCCGTGCCGGTCAGCGTTTCCGCTTCCTCACGGACATCCTCGGGGAGGTCCTCGGTGCGGATCTGCCGCGCCCATTGGGAAAGCGACGGCCCGGGCCGGATCGGTCCGGCGCAGGCGACGCTTTCGTCGGTGAACATCGTGACGTCCTCGGCCATCGAGTTCATCCGCAGCAGCGGCGACTGCGCAAACCGCCACACCCGCCCGGCACCCACCGGGAACGGGTCGACCAAATGGACATCCAGTTCGCCGGCGAACAGCTCGATGTTGGCGCCCAACCGTTCCAGCACACCGACCCCGCGGGGCCCACCTCCCACGATCACAATCGACGGCACTCACCCAATAGTCCGGTTGCGGCGCGCCGAAGCAACAGTGCCCACCTAGTGGACGCCTGGCTCCGCCCGCAGGACAGCGACCGGGCACTTCGCGTAATGCAGGATGGCCTGGCTCACCGACCCGAGCAGCATCCGCCGCACCGCCCCACGCCCATGACTGCCGACCACGACCAGATCCGCGCCCTCCGCCTCGTCCAGGATCGCCTGCACCGGCTTGCTCATGGCCACCACCTGCCTGATGCGGACATCCGGGTACCGCTCCGCGTGGCCCGCGAGCGCCTCGGACAGCACCGCCCGCGCCGCCTCGGTCACCTCGTCCCAGTCCACTTCCCACTCCCGGACCGCGGCCAGGGCGTCCAGCGGCAGGTCACTCCACGCGTGCACGGCCACCAGCTCGGCGTTGTGGCGGGACGCGAAGTCGAACGCGAAGTCCACCGCCCTCGTACTGGTCGGCGACCCATCCGCACCGACCACGACCTTCCCGTGGGCGAGTTCGTCGCCGCGGACCACGACCACCGGGGCGTGCGCGTACCGGACCAGCTCCGCCGACGTCGACCCGAGCAGCACCTGATGCGCGGTCCCATGCCCCGACGACCCCAGGACCAGCAGATTCGCGTTCACCGAGACCCGGTCGAGCACATCCACGGGTTCGCCGGTGAGCACCTCCCCGGTGACCTCCATCCCACCGGCCAGCTCCCGGCACTCCGCGACGACGGAGTCCACGAGCTTCTGGTACTCGGCGCGGAACGGATCCTCCGTGAGCACCACGATCTCCGTGCGCAGCTGCGTGAGCTCCGTCAACGGCCACCGAAACGCGCTGACAACCAGCAACCGCCTCCGCCGCGTCGCCACCTCCCGCGCGGCCCACAAAGCAGCCCGCCGCGAAGCCGCCGACCCATCAAACCCAACAACAACCCGATCATGTGCCACCTCACCCACGACCCCTCCTCGATCCAAGCAACCCCGGCGTCCCCAGTCACCTGGGTGATCGTTGTGTTCATCGTCCGCGTGACCAGTGTGCGCGGACGCCGGTGTTCTCGCCGATCAAGGTGAACCTCTGGCCGTGCCCCGCCCCGACTTAGGCCTGTGTTCCGGCACTACTTCGCAGACATGTGTCAGTGGCGGTCTGGGCGCTTGAGTCCAGACCGCCACCGGCACAATGACTGACTGGCTCTCAGATGCGTGCCGCGGCAGCGGCGATCGCTGACGCGAAGGTGCTGACCTCTGTGTACACGCCTGGGGCGTTGGGGCGGGCGCAGCCGTCGCCCCACGAGACGATGCCGACCTGGATCCACGCGTTGTTGTTGTCGCGGCGGAACATGGGGCCGCCGGAGTCGCCCTGGCAGGTGTCGACGCCGCCCTGGGGGAAGCCGGCGCAGATCTCGGCGGAGGGGATGAGGTCGTTGTAGATGCCGCCGGAGGCCTTGCAGGTGGCGTCGGTGACGAAGGGGACGGTGGCCTTGAGCAGGTAGCGTTGCTGGCCGCCGCCTTCGGTGGCGGCGCCCCAACCGGCGACGGTGAACGTGCCGGTGTCGAACGCCTTGGTCGTGGCGATGGGCAGCAGCGGGATCGAACTGGGGGCCGGGCTGGCCAGTTTGATCAGGGCCCAGTCACCGCCGGTGGAGGTCGGGTACGTCGGTGAGCGGTGCACGTAGGTCGAGCGGATCTTGACGGCGGCGCTGCTCTGCAGGTCGACGACGCCGAGGGTGGCGGTGATCGACGTGTTGCTGCCGGTGCGGGACACACAGTGCGCGGCGGTCAGGACGATCTGACGGGTGTACAGGGCACCACCGCAGCCCATCGACAGCCGGACCATCCACGGGAACTCGCCCTGGGCCGCGCGCGTGCCGCCGACGACGTTCGTCTGCGGGGGCTGCGCTACGGCGGGTGAGGCGAGACCGAGGATGGTCACGGCGCCGACGAGGCCGACTGCGGCTTTTTTGAGCGCGCTGAACCACGTATTGGTGCTCACGGGTCATTCCTCTCGGGTCCACAGGAAAGATGCAGGGATGTGGAACTCGAATCGATGACACCAGAGCGCAATCCGGGCGGTCAACCAACTTTCTTCGGTTGTTCTTCCCGGTGTGTTACCACGATGTTGCGACGTAGGCGGTTTCCAGGTATTCCTCGATACCCTCGAAGCCGCCTTCCCGGCCGAGGCCGGACTGTTTGACCCCGCCGAACGGCGCCGCGGGATCCGACACCAGGCCCCGGTTCAGGCCGACCATCCCCACCTCCAGCCGTTCGGACATCCGCAGGCCACGGGCAAGATCCCGGGTGTAGACGTAGGCGGTCAGGCCCATCTCCACCGAGTTCGCGACCGCGATGGCGTCCTCGTCACCCGTGATCGGCACGATCGGCGCGACCGGCCCGAAAATCTCATCAGTCACCAGCACCGAGTCACGCGGAACATCAGCTACGACAGTCGGGGGATAGCGGAATCCGGGTCCGGGGTCCCGCTTTCCGCCGAGCAGTACCCGGCCACCGGAGAAATCCACCTTGCGCTCGACACCGGCCACCGCCTTCTCATTGACCAGCGGCCCGGTGACCACCAGCTGCAACGCGAGCGATGCCGCGTTCAGCGCA
>CBIMJO010000483.1:0-7098 GCA_966244135.1 uncultured Actinocrispum sp.
GAGGGGCTGGCCGCGGTGCAGGCCCGCGCGGTGGCGGCCATCCGGGCGCCTGACGCCCGGATCAACGAACAGCACGGGCCCGGCGCGGTGTGGGTGGCCTGCAGCCACGGGGACGTGATCAAGGCCATCCTGGCCGACGCGCTGGGCCAGCACCTGGACGCCTTCCAGCGGATCGTGGTCGACCCGGCCTCGGTGTCCGTGGTCCGCTACACCGACACACGGCCGTTCGTGTTGCGGACCAACGACACCGGGGGAGAGCTGGCGAGCATCGTGCCGCCGAAGCCCAAGAAGGGCAAGCAGGAGTCCTCCGACGCGGTGGTCGGCGGCTCAACTGGTAAACGCTAGATCCGCCACGATCGTGACGATCCCGGACAGGATCGCGACAATGCCGGCTGTCCTGGCGCGCCGTGCGTCCACGCGTGCGGCCGCACGCCAGTAGAGGCCGAACCCGATGGCCATCAACAGGACCTCCACGGCCACGGACGCCGCGGGCACCCGCCACAGCCCGAACCCCAGCCTGGGCAGATCACCGGCGTTGCCGGGCAGCAGCGGCAGATCCATCCGGTGCACGACCAGATCGAGCACCCAGTGCGAGAACACCACACCACCGAGGATCAGCCCGGCCCGCTGACCGAGTTTCCACGCGGCCACCGCACCGAAAATCGCCGCCAGCACAAGGGATCCGACCAGCGAGTGGGTGTAGTCGGCGTGGATGACCGCCTCGCCGTACCCGCCGTCGGTGCCCGGCACGGGATCCAGCGTCTCCACCTTGAACGCGAACAGGGGAGCGAAGACCACGTCGAGCCACACGGTCGCCAGCATCAGCGTCCACAGTGGAATACGGGTCTCCTTGGCCTTGACGGCCGCGGCGAAGCCGAAGTGTCCGGCGATCATTTGGTCTTCCCCCAGGGTAAGCGGGCGTCCAGCACGCCCAGAACGACAACGAACAGAACTATCCCGAGTACGAACGACATCAGAACTACTCTCTGGGCAATGTGGACAAACCTTGGATGAGCATCGTCTTGAGCACGGCGAAGCTCGCGTCGAGGTCCTGCGGCAGGCCGAACCCGCCGGCCGCCTCCAGGCTGGTGAAGCCGTGCACCGCCGCGCGCAGCGCCCGGGTGACGTGCACGGTCTGGTCCCGGCTGAAGCCGAATGCCCGCAGGCCGGCGAACGCGGCCTCCGCGGTGCCGTGCATGGCTTTCGCGACGTCCTCGTCGGCGAACGACAGCGGCGCCGCCAGCGCCGAGGCCCGGTTCGGATACCGGCGCACGTAGTCGCGGTAGGCATCCAGCAACCCGGCGATCGCGTCGGCTCCGGAGTACCCGAGGGCCGCGGACCGGATGGCCTCGGTCACCTCGGTGAGCACCCGGATGTCCACGAGCCGGCGCACCGCCGCCAGCCCGTTGACGTGCTTGTACAGCGACGGCGGTGCGACCCCGGCCCGCTCGGCGATCTTGGCCAGGGACAGCGCGTCCGCGCCCTGTTCGTCGATGACCGCCAGGGCGAGCGTGACCACCGCGTCCTGGCTGAGTCCCGCCCTAGGCGACATGGCTAATACCCATAGCCCAAAAGCTACGGGTATTAGCCAACGGTGTCAAGCCGCGTTTCAGGCGCGGCTGCGGCGAGCCCGTTTCGCAGGTGCGCCAACGTAAGCGGCGAGGTGCTCGCCGGTCAGCGTGGAACGGTCGGCGACCAGGTCGGCCGGCGTGCCCTCGAAGACGATCTTGCCGCCGTCGTGCCCGGCACCCGGGCCGAGGTCGATGATCCAGTCGGCGTGCGCCATGACCGCCTGGTGGTGCTCGATCACGATCACCGACTTGCCGTTGTCGACGAGCCGGTCGAGCAGACCCAGCAGTTGCTCGACGTCCGCGAGGTGCAGGCCGGTGGTGGGCTCGTCCAGGATGTAGATCCCGCCCTTGTCGCCCATGTGGGTGGCCAGCTTGAGCCGCTGGCGCTCCCCGCCGGACAACGTGGTCAGCGGCTGGCCGATGGTCAGGTAGCCCAGCCCGACGTCCGCGAGCCGCTCCAGGATGGCGTGCGCGGCCGGGATGCGGGCCTCGCCCTCGCTGAAGAACTTCTCCGCGACGGCCACCGGCATGGTCAGCACCTCGCTGATGTCGCGGCCGCCGAGGCGGTACTTGAGCACCTCTTGGTCGAACCGCTTGCCCTCACAGACCTCGCACGTGGTGGCCACCCCGGCCATCATCGCGAGGTCGGTGTAGATGACCCCGGCGCCCTTGCAGTTCTCGCAGGCACCCTCGGAGTTCGCACTGAACAGGGCCGGCTTCACGCCGTTGACCTTGGCGAAGGCCTTGCGGATCGGCTCCAGCATGCCGGTGTAGGTGGCCGGGTTGCTGCGCCGTGAACCGCGGATCGGCGTCTGGTCGACCAGCACCACACCCTCACGGCCGGCCACCGAACCGTGGATCAGCGAGCTCTTGCCGGACCCCGCGACCCCGGTCAGGACGGTCAGCACACCCAGCGGGATGTCGACGTCGACGCCACGCAGGTTGTGCAGGTCCGCGCCGCGGACTTCCAGCGCGCTCGTCGCCTCTCGGACGGACGGCTTGAGCGAGGCGCGGTCGTCGAGGTGCTTCCCGGTGAGCGTGCCGCTGGACCGCAGGCCCGCCACGGTCCCTTCGAACACGACCTCGCCACCGTCGACACCCGCCCGCGGGCCCAGGTCGATGACGTGGTCGGCGATCGCGATCGCCTCCGGCTTGTGCTCCACCACCAGCACGGTGTTGCCCTTGTCCCGCAACCGGAGCAGCAGCTCGTTCATCCGCTGGATGTCGTGCGGGTGCAGCCCGATCGTCGGCTCGTCGAACACGTACGTGACGTCGGTCAGCGCCGACCCGAGCTGGCGGATCATCTTGACGCGCTGCGCCTCACCGCCGGACAGCGTGCTCGCGGGCCGGTCCAGCGACAGGTAGCCCAGCCCGATCTCCACGAACGACTCGAGGCTCTCCCGCAGCGAGCCGAGCAGCGGCGCGACCGACGGCTCCTTGACGCCCTGCACCCACCTGGCCAGGTCCCGGATCTCCATCGAGCAGGCGTCGGCGATGCTGATGCCCTTGATCTTGGACGACCGGGCCAGCTCGCTCAGCCGGGTACCGTGGCACTCCGGGCAGGTGGTGAACGTGATCGCCCGCTCCACGAACGCCCGGATGTGCGGTTGCATCGCGTCGACGTCCTTGGCCAGGAACGACTTCTGGATCTGCGGCACCAGGCCCAGGAAGGTCAGGTTGATCCCCTCGACCTTGATCTTGGTCGGTTCCTTGTAGAGCAGGTCGTTGAGCTCGCGCTTGGTGTACCTGCGGATCGGCTTGTCCGGGTCGAAGAAGCCGCTGCCGCGGAAGATCCGGCCGTACCAGCCCTCCATGTTCATCCCGGGGATGGTGATCGCGCCCTCGTTGAGCGACTTGGACTCGTCGTACAGCGCGGTCAGGTCGAAGTCGTTGACCTCGCCGCGGCCCTCGCACCGCGGGCACATGCCGCCGGTGATGCTGAAGCTGCGCCGCTCCTTGATCGTCCGCCCGGCCTTCTCGATCTTCACCGCGCCCGCGCCGCTGATCGAGGCCACGTTGAACGAGAACGCCTGCGGCGAGCCGATGTGCGGCCTGCCCATCCGGCTGAACAGGATCCGCAGCATCGCGTTGACGTCGGTGGCGGTGCCGACGGTCGAGCGCGGGTCGGACCCGATCCGCTGCTGGTCGACGATGATCGCGGTGGTCAGCCCCTCCAGGACGTCCACCTCGGGCCGGGCCAGCGTGGGCATGAAGCCCTGGATGAACGCGCTGTAGGTCTCGTTGATCATCCGCTGCGACTCGGCGGCGATCGTGTCGAACACCAGCGAGCTCTTGCCCGAGCCGGACACACCGGTGAACACCGTCAGGCTGCGCTTCGGGATCTCGACCGTGACGTCCTTGAGGTTGTTCACACGGGCGCCGTGCACGCGGATCAGGTCGTGGCTGTCGGCGGCGCGTGTCTTGGGCTTGGTCACTGGTGTCTCCTTCTCGGGCGGGGCGCCGGGCCGTGGCCCGATGTCCCCCGATGTCCTTGGCCGACACACTATGTGCGGGGCGCGGCCGGTGCTTCTCGATTCCTGATCGATCGCGGTACGCCGGTTATGTCCGGAAAGATCATTCTTACGACGGGTTCACCGCGGGTCGAACGGCTGGTTACGTTCTGTGCTGTTCTCCTACTCCCTGCGGGAGGCTTCCATGCCCCGTTACCGGGCCCTGTTCACGGGCACGATCGCCGCTGCCGTGTCGGCGGCGGTCGTGCTGTGGCCGCAGTCCACAGAGGTCACTGCGGCCGCGACCAACCTGACCACCTACGTCTACCGCGTCACCGGCTCCGCACCCCAGGCCGAGAAGCTGTTCAACGGCGGCTTCGACGTGCTGGAACAGCGGGACGGCAACGACCTGTTCGTGCTCGGCACCGACAAGGACGGCGCCCGGCTCAAGGCCGCCGGGTTCACCGGGACCGTCGAGCAGGTCCTGCCGCCCCAGGACTTCCAGCCACAGGCCCTGCCCCAGGCCGGCGTCCAGGACGTCAACGAGACCTACTACGGCGGCTACCACACGGTCAACGCGCAGTACTCGCACCTCGACCAGGCCGCCACCCAGCACCCGGACCTGGTCACGAACGTCACCTATGGACAGTCCTGGCGCAAGAGCCGCGGCATGGCCAACGGGTATGACCTGCGAGCCATCTGCATCACCAAGAAGCAGACCGGCGACTGCGCGCTGAACCCGAACTCCGCCAAGCCCCGGTTCTTCCTGATGAGCCAGGTCCACGCCCGCGAGATCACCACCGGTGATGTCTCCTGGCGCTGGATCGACTACCTCGTCAACGGCTACAGCACCGACGCCACGGTGAAGGCGTTGCTGGACAGCACCGAGATGTGGGTCGTGCCGATCACCAACCCGGACGGCGTCGACATCGTCCAGCGCGGCGGCAACACCCCGGTGCTGCAACGCAAGAACGCCAACAACACCAACGGGAGCGGCTGCGCGGGCAACGGCTCCAGCCAGATCGGCGTGGACCTCAACCGCAACACCAACAGCCACTGGACACCTCCGGCATCTCCCACCAGCCGTGTGCCCAGACCTACGACGGTCCCCGCGCGGACTCCGAGGTCGAGAACACCGCCCTGGAAGGCCTGTTCCGCAACCTGTTCCCGGCCCGCCGCGGCACCGGTGACAGCGCCCCGGCCCCGGTCGACACCAAGGGCGTCATGATCACCATGCACAGCGACGCCAGCATGGTGCTGTTCCCGTGGCAGTACGACTCCCGCGTGCACACCGGCAACGACGCCCCGCTGCGCGCCATGGCCAAGCAGATGGGGTCGATCACCGGCTACCAGTACGGCCAGGCCGGCGAGATCCTGTACAACGCGTCCGGCGGCACCGACGACTGGACCTACGACAAGCTCGGCGTCGCCAGCTTCACCATCGAGGTCGGCGACAACAACGGCCGCGGCTGCGGCGGCTTCACCCCGAAGTTCACCTGCCAGACCGGCTACTTCTGGCCCAAGATGCGTCCCGCCCTGGTCTACGCGGCCCAGCACGCGAACGCGCCCTACCGCACCACCTGAGTGACGAGGGGTGCCGGTCCTATCCGGCACCCCATCCCAACAGCTGCAACGCCTGCGCCCGGGCCGCAGCCGCCCGCTGCCGCCGCCCTTTGCGGCGGACGGTGATCACGAGCAGGCTGATCAGCGACACGACAATTACCGCCGCCCACACGATCCGGGCCCCGTCGCCATCGTCGATCGCGAATGCCAGCGACCACCCGGTCGCGACAGCGCTGCTGCCGAAGATGATGCTGGACACCACCGGGTGATAGGGCAGCTGCAGGAATTCGTCGGCGTGGCGCACGACAAGCGAGGCGTACTCGCCGGGCACTGGGCCGCCCTTGGCGACGATCCTGCCGACGGTGAACCGGGTGCGCGCGTCGAGACCGGCCAGGACGGGCGGTTTACGGCGGCGCATGATGAGCATCACGATCCCGATGGCCACACCCCAGCCGGCTCCGCCGATCAGGCCCTTGATCACCGCGGCGCTCCCGGACGGCGTCACTGCGGTGATGACTCCAAACCCAGCGGTCATAGCGACCACCGGGACCAGGAATGTCCATATCGGACTGCGTTCCTGCAGCATCGCCATCCGCACACCCAGCATGCGTAACCGATCCGCCATCGCCATCGCACCGCCTGATTCCCCATGAGAAGCGTTCGGTGCCGGGCCACTTCACCGCGAACGCCGTCTGGGCCACCCTACTCATTGTCGCGACCGGCTCCGGCGACCCACCCCGGCAATGAGCAACGTCCCAGGAGGTTCACGCCATGACCGCTTCGCACTCCGTGTCGATACGACAGACCGGTGAGCACGACACCACGGCACTGGCGGCGCTGCGGCGGGCATGGACGGAGGAGCAGGCGGGACATCCGCTCGGCGATGACAGCTTCGAGGAGTACTTCGCCCAGTGGCACACCGCAGGGGCATCGCGCCGGGCGGCGTTCGTGGCGGAGTCCGACGGCGAGGCCGTCGGCATGGTGAACCTCGCCCTGTTCGAACGGATGCCCAAGCCGGGACGGCCGACCAGCCGATGGGCCTACCTGGGCAACGCGTTCGTGCTCGCGGCCCACCGCAACCGGGGCATCGGAACCGCCCTGCTCAACGCGGCACTCGCGCACGCACGCGCCATCGACTGCGTCCGCGTCGTCCTGTCGCCGACCGAACGTTCAGTGCCGTTCTACCAGCGAGCCGGCTTCGGCCCGGCCACAATGCTCCTCGCACTCGTCCTGGAAAGCTGACCATGGGAGATGATCGTCAGATGCAGTTCCTGGTTTCCGTGATCGATGACAAGAACAACCCCGGCAGCACGGACAGGCGGCCTGCCATCAGCGCGTTCAACGAGCGGATCCAGGCCGAGGGCTACTGGGTCTTCGCCGGCGGGCTCGCGGACACCGACGCGGCCACGGTGATCGACAACCGGGGCGAGCAGGTGGTGTTCAGCGACGGGCCGTTCGTGGAGTCGAAGGAGTACCTCGCCGGTTTCTGGATCATCGAGGCCCCCGACCTCGAC
>CBIMJO010000484.1:0-7091 GCA_966244135.1 uncultured Actinocrispum sp.
GCACCCTCGAGCATGCCGGGAATGGACCATTCCATGCCCGGCATGGACATGGGCGGCGCCGGCATGATGACCGCCGACGAGATGAAGCAGCTGACTCAGGCCAAGGGCACCGCGTTCGATCGCCTGTGGACGCAGATGATGATCAAGCATCACGAGGGCGCGATCGACATGGCCAAGACCGAGCTCGGCAAGGGCGTCAGCGCCGAGGCCAAGGCCATGGCGCAGAAGATCGTCGACGCGCAGCAGGCCGAGATCACCGAAATGCAGAGCATGCTGAAGTGACCTGCCCCGGGTAGTGGGGAGCGGGACCGGACGGTTCTGCTCCCCGCCGCCTCGCCAGGTGGCACGCGGAATTCCGGCCGGCCGGCATCGAAGGTCTCGCTCAGGTCACGAACACCGCCGATCTGTACTCCCCGGGTCCGCGGTGACCTCGTGTGCCTGTCTGGCGTGGTGTTCGCGGCGATCACTCCGATCACCGGGCGCGCCGGACCTGGAAGGTGGGGAGCCTGCCATGGCACTCGGTGACGGCATCCGGCGAAATGTCGCGGCTGTCTCAGCGGCGGAACGGCAACTGCTGCGCGACGCATTCGTCGCCCTGAGCGACAATCCGGTGTTCCGGTACCCGGACGGGGTGTCGTACTGGGACAAGCAGAACCAGATCCACCAGGCCACGCACGTGCATGCCTTCCCGCCCGCGCGGGGCATCGCGTTCCTGCCGTGGCACCGGGAGATCACCAACCGGCTGGAACAACTGTTACGCCAGGTGGACTCCCGGCTGTCGCTGCACTACTGGGACTGGACCACCAATCCGCGGACCGGCAACGGCGTCGACCTGTTCACGCCCGACTTCATGGGTTCGGCCACCGGCGAAGCCGGCTCGCCGTTCCAGAACTTCGAGACCTCCGGGCCGCCCGCGCCGTCGCCGGCCGATCCGGCGCATCCCAAGATCTGGCGGGCCGTTCCCACTGGCGCCACCCCGGCGCCCACCGACACGTCCATCGTGACCGCGGGTGACGGATTCCCGCCCGGTCAGCAGTACCGCGGGTTCCGGCAGGCCCTTGAGCAGGCGCACAACAACATCCACAGCTGGCTGGGCGGCACGGTCGGCGGCAACCCGCACTTCGCGTTCCACGACCCGTTCGTGTTCCTGTTGCACTCCAACGTCGACCGGCTGTTCGCGCTCTGGCAGACCTCCCGCGCCGCGCGGCTGGATCCCAACCAGGTCTACGGCGACGAGGGCACCTCGGACGTCGACCCCACCATTCCCGTGTACGACCCGGGAATTCTCACCCCGCTCGACCCGTGGGCCGGCAACCCCGACAACAACGCCAGTGTGCAGCGGATCCGGCCCTGGGCCGCGCCGGAGAACGAGCACCTGCTGCCGGAGAACAAGAAGAACTCCAAGCACATCACGGTCGTCAGGCCACGTTGCTATGACACCAACCGGCCGGTGGTGGACCTGCTCACCCCCGCTCTGCATTTCACGCACGTCCCGGCCGGTGAGGCGGCGTCGCGGGCGATCGTGGTCCGTGGCGTGTCCTGTGCTCCGGTTCATCTCGAGGTGGTCAGCGGTCCCACTGTCCTAAGTGGACCTACCGGCACGTCCTTCACGGTCTCCACTCCCCTGCCGGTGGCGTTCGGCGGCGGCCCGGGTCCGGCCGAGGAAGGACGGCTGTGGATCACGACGCACGGCACCGCGGCCGGAGACGTGGCCACCGGGACGATCACCGTGCGGTGCACCGAAACCGGCGAGAGCTTCGTCATCCCCATCAGCATGGACACAGTGACACGGCAAACCCTGGCCGCCGCGCTCGTCCTCGACCGGTCCGGCAGCATGTCCGCGCCGTCCGGGCTGCCCAACCAGCGGCGGATCGACATCCTGCACACCGCGGCACCGGCGTTCGTCGACCTGCTGCGCACCGACGACTCCATCGCCGTGATCCAGTTCGACGACCAGTCGGACATCCTCACACCGATCACCCCCGCCGGGGACATCGGCGACCCGTCATCGGGGCGCAACGCCGCCAAGAACCAGATCAGCGCGCTGACTCCGCGCGGCGCCACCTCGATCGGAAACGGTCTGCAGCAGGCCTCTTCGGCGCTGTCCGGCGTCCCGGCGACGATCAGCCGACGGTCCACTGTGGTCTTCACCGACGGCTATGAGAACACCCCGCTGTACATCGACGACGTCGCCGCGGCCACCATCAGCGACCGCGTGTACGCCATCGGCCTGGGCACTCCCGACCAGCTCAACCCGATCGCGCTGCGCAAGCTGTGCGACAACCGCGACGGTTTCCTGATGCTCACCGGCACCATCGCCGCCAACGACCAGTTCCGGCTCACCAAGTACTTCCTGCAGATCCTCGCCGGGGCCACGAACGCGGAGATCGTGACCGACCCGGAGAACGCCGTCCTGCCGGGCCAGAAGCATCGCATTCCGTTCACCCTCGGCGACGCCGACACGTCGGCCGACGTGATCCTGCTCTCGCCCGCTGCCGAGTTCCTGACGTTCGTGCTGGAGACACCGGACGGTGACCTGATCACGCCGTCGTCCCTGCCCGCGGGCGTCGAGCGGACCACGTTGCGGGACATCGCGTACTACCGGTTCCCGCTCCCGGTGCCGGTCGGAGCCGGGGCACGATCGGGTACCTGGCACGCGATCGTCACCATCGAGAAAGGCGACTTCAAGAAATACCTCAACGTTCTGGGCGACCGCGACCGGGACGCCCTGCGGGCCACGCAGGCACACGGCGTTCCGTACAACCTCAGCGCGCACGCCATGAGCGATCTGCGGATGACCGCGCACCTGACCCAGAACTCCAACGAGCCCGGCGCCGGCCTGTCCTTGCGGGCCACGCTGACCGAGGCCGGGATCCAGTTCGCGGGCAGGGCCGAGGTGCACGTCGAGCTCACGCAGCCCACCGGCACGTCCACCACGATTGTCCTGACCGAAACCAGTCCCGGCGTCTTCGAGGCAACGGCGATGGCCACGCTCCCCGGCATCTATCCCGCGCGGTTCCTTGCCAGTGGTACCACCAGAACCGGTACGGCCTTCACCCGCGATCTGCTGCGCACCGGTGCTGTGTGGCGTGGTGGCGATGCGCCGCCGCCGAACCGCACCAACGACCCGCGTGGCCGGGATGCCGATTGGTGCCGCCTGATCATGTGCCTGCAGGACAACGACTCTGTGCGGCGCCTGCTGGACAGGCAGGGCATCGACCCTAAGGACCTGTTCCGGTGCCTGACCGAGTTCTGCGCCGACCGCACCCGGCCGGGCCCTGAGCAAGGAGACACCCCGCGATAGTCACTTCGCTGGTTGGGTTCTGCGTCGGCGGGAACGTCGGCGCAGGGCCAGAACCACCACGACAACGACCTTCACGGCGATGAGGGCGAGTATGACGTTCGCGCTCCAGCCGAGCCATGTGGCATTCGCCAATGCGGCACCGCCCAGACCCAGATGCGCCGCGATCGCCAGAACCGCGGCGATGGCGAGCAGGATGGTGGTGCCGCGTAACCGATGCGGGGCTGTTGCCGGAGGTTCGGGCTGCCCAGTGGGTGTCCGCCAGGTCACCGTGAGGTTGTCGCGCCTGCCGATGGTCTCCAGGCGCTGGGCCACGAGGACTTCGATGCGTCGCAGGCGTTGTTCGTCGGCGGCTTCGGCGTGCAGGGTCAGTCCGTCCGAAGTGGCCTCCAGGGTGCACTGGCCCCAGTCCACAGTGATCACGCCGTGGGTGTCGGACCATTCGACGTTCCTGACCTCGGGTGGTGGCTGGCCGCGTCCATGCCCGCGCCGCACGGAGTGCGTCCGGGTGCGCATCTGGTCGGCGTGCCGGCAGAACTGAACGAGGTACCGGCTCGCGCGTTCGGTCCGGATCTCGGCCTCGGCAGTCAGCATGATGGGGTCTCACCTCCTCGTCAGCGCGACTGACCATGCGCGCAAACCGTTGGGATCTGGGGTGATCTCGATCGTGCTGGGCTCGATCGAGTCGATCTGCCAGCCCACTGCGAAGGCCGCGAGGATCTCGTCTCGCGTGATCCGGTGCGGTCCCCAGTCCCCTGGCTGCGCGTCGCTCACGCACAGCATGAAATAGCGGCCGCCAGGCGCGAGCACCGACCGGACACCGGCGACGAACGCCGCGCGGTCCTGGTCGTCGAAGATGTGGAACAGCCCGCAGTCGATCACGGTGTCGAAGGTTTCGCCCAGTTCGGCCAGGTCGCGGGCATCCTGGCGGAGGAACCTCGCCTGGCGGCCACGATCTCGCGCTTTGCCTTCGGCGGCCTGTAATGCCACCACCGCGAGATCGACACCGGTGGCGTCCAGCCCGAGTCCGGAGCACATCAGGACGTGTTCACCGGTCCCGCAGCCGACATCCAGCACCCTCCCACGGAACGCACCGGCCTCGGCGAGGGCGGCGAACGCGGGCTGGGGCCGGCCGATGTCCCACGGCGGCGGAGTGCTGTAGAGGTCCTCAGGCCCGTGCACGGGTCGGGAATCGGGATGCAGGTAGTGAGGTGCGCCGGTCATGGTCTGCCCTTCGTTGACGACGGGCACAGTTTTATCGATACACTTTGTCGCTGTCAATGCATCATGTACACATGGACACAGCCGCAGAGAGGGGATCATCGGCCGCATCGCAACACATTTCCGTCACACCACGCCGGCATGTCATGTGACACAAGGACTGTCCACCACGGACAGCGACCTTCGACGTGAGCCACCCGGCGGATTTACCCAGGCCACGCGGTGTGGCTGGATGAGACGTCGAGTCATGGGCCCCATTTCCTGATCACCGAAGAAGGTGACTTCTCCATGTCTCTCAGTACACGCAAGTTCCTCACCGCCGTGGTATTGCCACCGGCCGTGGTCGCCGGGCTGTTTCTGACCGCAGGTGCGGCTTCCGCGAACGTCGCGGTGACGCAGGTGAGTTCCGATCCGTTCACCGACGCGCAGGCCCAGCACCGCACGGAGGTCGAGCCGGACACGTTCGCCTTCGGCTCCACGATCGTGTCGGCGTTCCAGGTCGGCCGGGTGTCGGGTGGTGGTGCGTCGAATGTCGGTTTTGCCACGTCCACCAACGGTGGGGCGAGCTGGACGCAGGGATTCCTGCCGGGCACCACGGGCAACTCGGGCGGTCCGTGCGGGCAGCTCAGCGACGCCGCGGTCGCGTTCGACGCCAAGCACAACGTGTGGCTGATCTCGACGTTGGGCGTGAACTGCCCGAACACGCCGGTGTTCACCAGCCGGTCCACCAACGGGGGCCTGACCTGGAGCAACCCGGTCACCACGGCGACCGGATCGAACGACAAGAACTGGATCGTCTGCGACAACACGTCCACGAGCCCGTTCTTCGGCAACTGCTACACCGAGTACGACATCACCAGTTCCGGCGATGCGCTGCGGATGAAGACCTCCAGCGACGGCGGCGTCACGTGGGGCCCGGCGCGAGCCACTGGTGACAACGCCACCGGTCTCGGCGGTCAGCCGGTCGTGCGGCCCAACGGGACGGTGCTGGTGCCGTATTTGTCGCTGAATGACCAGATCCGGTCGTTCCGGTCGATCGACGGCGGCGCCAGTTGGCGCTCCACCGTGCTGGTCTCGGCCGTGAGCCACCACGACGCCGCGGGCGGTCTGCGCGAGGAAGCGTTGCCCAGCGCGGAGATCGACTCCGCGGGCACCGCGTACGTCGCGTGGTCGGACTGCCGGTTCCGGTCCGGCTGTCCGCGCAACGACATCGTGCTGAGCAAGTCCACGAGTGAGACGACATGGGGCACTCCGGTGCGCGTCCCGATCGATGCCACCACCAGCGCGGTGGATCATTTCGTGCCGGGGATCGGCATCGATCCGTCCACGTCGGGCGCCAGTGCGAGAATCGGCCTGACGTACTACTTCTATCCGAACTCGGCGTGCACCGCGGCGACCTGCCAGCTCACCGCGGGCTTCATCTCGTCGACCAATGGTGGCACCAGCTGGAGCGCGGCAACCCAGGTCGCCGGGCCGATGACACTGTCGTGGATACCGAACACATCCCAAGGGCGGATGTTCGGCGACTACATCTCCACGTCGGTTCGCTCCGGCGGCAACGCCTTCCCGGTGATCCCCATCGCGTCCGCGCCCACCGGCTCAACGTTCAGCATGGGCATGTTCGCCCCGACCGGTGGCTTGGCGATCACCGGCGGCGCGGTGCGCGCCTCGATCACGCCGGCCGAGGCGGCGAGTCAGGGCCAGATCAGCAGTCTGGCCTTCTGACTGGTGGTGAGCCCGGCGTTCCGCGGGGAACGCCGGGCTCATCCCCTTATTTCAGGCCGACTCCCTTGATGTAGATGTCTTCGTCGTTGGCGATGGACGCGTTGCGTGCCCCGCCTTCACAGATGGCCGGTGGTGTGCCCGGGGTTCCGGTGCCGGGGCACAGGAACTGGTCGACCGGTCGGGTGTCCGCCCAAATGGGGTATGCGGTCGTCGCGGTGACGCCGATACCGGCGTAGTCGCCGAGGAAGGTTCCGTTGAACTGGGTCGGCGGCGGCATGCTGCTCGACGTCACCCGCGTGTGCCGGAACGCGGCGAGGTTGGCGGCGGTGGACAGTGTGATGTCGGAGAAGCCGATGTTGTTGTCCGCGCCGTACTGCCGGTCGTAGTAGCTCACGGCGAGGGTGCCGTCCGGGGCGAACGCCGCGCCTTGCCAGTACTGGTCGGTGCGTGCCTGCCCCGGGGCGCTGGTGACGACCGGCAGGGCTCGTGGATCGATTGCCGTGCCGGTGAAACTCGCGCCAGAGTTGTTCGAAGTGGACAGAAGGATGTCGTTGTTACAGGTGCCGTTCTTCACCCCGGTGTAGAGGTTTCCGGCGGTGCTGGGCTCGATACCCGCTGGGGTGCAACCGGTGAGTTCGTTGGAGTCGCGGTTGATGTAGGAGCCGTAGGTGACCACGACCCGGTTGGGGTGCGTCGGATCGATGGCGCCGATCGGGTACTGGCTGGCCCGGAACACCGAGTTGAACGATGGGCCCTTCTCCGGGATGCACGCCCGGCCGGGGTCCTGGCCGTTCTGGTAGGTGGCACAGTCGGGCAGCTCGTAGTAGAAACCGACCCGGACCGG
>CBIMJO010000485.1:0-7082 GCA_966244135.1 uncultured Actinocrispum sp.
ACCCGCAACAGCCGGACGTTGATCCCGCGCAGCAGCAACAAGAGCGCGACGACCGTCCAGGACACCGTGATGATCACGTGGCCGACGAGGAAGCCATCCCGGCTGCCGTCGACGAGCAGCGCCGCGGACAGCAACGTGCCTGACGTGGCGTAGAGGGCGGCGAAGCCCGCGAAGATCCACGGTACGGCCTCCCGCGCCGGGTTCTCGAGGACACCGGTCCTGAACGCTATCGCGGGCAACAGGATCGCGATCGCCAGGAGCAGCGCCGAGGACAGCAGGGCCGCCGGGAGGTTGGTCTGGGTAGCCGGTCCGAGGACCAGGAAGCTGGGCGGCACGTGGACGGCGATGGCGAGCAGGCCACCCGCCAGCCCGAACCCGAGCGCGCCGTACAGGCTGGGCCGGCTCTTCAAACCCAGTACTGCCAGCAGAATCGCCTCACCGAGCAGGACCGACGACCGGGTGTCGCCGTCGAATGCCGTTGCGGTGGCCTGGAAGGCCGCGATCAGGGTGGCGATCGCCGCGACCGTCGTCATCCGCTTCGGCCAGTAGCGGCCGGTGAACCAGACCGCGAGCATCACGATGCTGGCCGCGCTCGCGATCGCGACGGCCTGGTACCTGGGCAGCAGGACCGCGGAGAGGAGCGCGGGCGCCGCCGTCCACACCAGCAGTTCGGCCGCCACCTGATCGTTCACACGCCGCTTCGCCTGTACCAGCGCGAGCACCACGCCGACGGTCATCGCCGCCACCGCTGCCCACGCGTTCGCGATCGGGTCCGCGCCATGCGCGGTACTGAGAACCGATGCCAGCAACGGCGCCGTCCCCGCGGCCAACGCCAGCGACGGCCACGCTTTCCAGAGTTGCACCGGAGTCGTGGCGATCTGCAGCATCAGCAGGAACGCGACCACCAGCGGCGTCACGCCTTCGGTGATCATCGGCGCGCAGACCGCGCACCCCGCCACCACCGCCGTCCCCAGCACCGGCGAGTCCCACCGCGCCGCCAGCAACAACCCGCCCACCGCCACACCCAGCCCGGCAACCAGACCGCCCACAGTGGACAGATACCCATACAGCACGGTTGCTGCGATCGCATCGAGATACAACGCCGCGATCCCGGTGGCCGCCAACGCGAATGCCCCAGTCCGCCCATTCGCCGACCGATGCACCCACACGCCCACCCCGATCAGCACCCCACCGAACGCCGCCCCCGCCAACACCCGCGGCAACGGCCCCAACCATCCCCGCTGCACCGCGAGCACAAGCAGCAACACCACCCCCAGCAGCGTTACCGCCCCACCGATCCAGGCGAGCAGCCGGCTGCCCGCGCCATCCTTGCCCAGCCGCTCAACGAACGTGGGCCTCTTCGGCGGGGCAGGCGACGGATACATCGGGTACGGCTGCGGGTAAGGCGGAGGCGCGGAGTAGGAGGCGGTCAGGACAGGCTGCCGCGGCATCCACTCATCGCCCGGCTCGGCCGGACCTTGCGCAGGCCCAGCAGGGAAAGGCTCGTCAGCTTCCTGCTCCGAGCCCGGTTCCCCGGCCGCCGACGGCCAGTTCCGTCGCCAGGCGAACGGGTGCGGCTGCCGCGACACCGGCTCCTCATCTGGCGCGGAGTGCGACGCGGCCGAGCCGGACTGAGCCGCTCGCGGCTCGGGGAAGGGCTCTGGGGCCAGGTCCGGCTCACCGGGCGACTGGGCCGTTGGACCATGGACCGGCACCGTGGACTGGCGCTGCGGCCGGTCCGGTTGGTGCACATGGCCAGGCGCGAGCTCCCCCGACGTGTGGGGGTGGGAGAGGGTTCGCAGTTCGGTGCTGATCACGGTCAGCCTGCGGCCCAGGTCGTCCACTTCGTCGGCCAAGCGCACTAACGCGTCCATGTCGCACAGAATGGCGCTAGGCGCTGCTGGGGGGATGAGTAAAGCTACTTATCTGCGGTCACGGTTGCGTCAAAGGGCGACCAGCGGGGGAACAACGCGGCCTGGCCCGCGTGGTCACCGTTGTCGTCCACGACGTTCCAGATGGTCACGTCCTCGATCCAGAACCGCCGCCCGGACTTGGCGATCCGCACGCCACGGTAGCCCGTCACGAAGTCGTCCGCCGCCACCCTGTCGAGCAGATCCTGGCGGGAGGACTGAAGTTCGGTCTCCGCCGAAAGTCTGGACGGCAGCTCGGTGAACTCGCTCCAGGTGTACTCGAAGCAGCGTTGCGCCGTTTTGTTGGCATACACGAACACAGGGTCCGGATCGGTGTTATGCACCAGCAGGCCGAAGGGTGCCGTCCAGTACAGCCATTGCTCATCCAGCGGGCCCTCGGACAAGGGCTTGCCGACGAACTTCTCGTAGCTGCGGGCAACGAGGTCGATGAGCACGCGTATTCACTCCCCAGCGTGACTGATCCACTGTAGACAGTAACCGAACGTAGGTCGGCCGAGGCCGAATCGCAACCTGACACCAGTATCTGCGGGGTCGCTGGGCGCTCTTTCGGATATCGCGTCAGTCTGGCGAGTTCTCGCCGGGCGGCGCACAGGCCGGATCCAGTGAGGGAAACACATGGACACGATCTTGCTGCCGGGGCGCACCGCGCCGACCGGCATGGGCTGGCTGCCCGACCGTCCGGATGTTCGCGACCTGACGCACGAGTCGCCTGAGATCAAGGAGATCCTCGGCAAGTCCGGATCGAAGACGCTGCGGTCGCTGGCGGCCACGAGCGCGACGGAAAGCGGCGAGCTGCCCGCCACGGTGGACCTGCGCGAGTGGTTCTCCCCGGTGGAGGACCAGGAGCAGATCGGTTCCTGCACCGCCAACGCCGCCTGCGGGATGGTCGAGTACTACCAGCGGCGCACGTTCGGCAAGTACATCGACATGTCCCGGCTGTTCGTCTACAAGGTCACCCGCCAGTTCCTCGGGCTGACCGGCGACACCGGTGCGTACCTGCGCAGTGTCATGGGCGCGTTGGCACTGTTCGGCGCACCGCCGGAGAAGTACTGGCCGTACGAGACCGCCAAGTTCGAGGACGACCCGCCCGCGTTCGCCTTCGCGTTCGCGCAGAACTACCAGGCGCTGACGTACTTCCGGCTCGACCCGGCCGGGCAGAGCGGCGAGGACACGTTGTCGGCGGTCAAGAGCCACCTCGCCTCGGGCATCCCGGCGATCTTCGGGTTCACCGTGTACGCCACCATCCGCAAGCCCAAGAAGGCGGGCGACATCCCGTATCCCGCGAAGAACGAGACCGTCCTGGGTGGACACGCGATCGTCGCGGTCGGCTACGACGACAACCGCACGGTCACCAACCCGTCCGACGGCAAGACCCAGACGGGCGCGTTCCTGATCCGCAACTCGTGGGGCACCACGTGGGGCGAGGAGGGCTACGGCTGGCTGCCGTACGAGTACGTGCGCCAGGGCCTCGCCGAGGACTGGTGGGCGATGACATCCGCCGAATGGGTGGAGACCGCCGCGTTCGACGAGTGACACCATTGCTCCGAAGGGCCCGCTGCCGCGAGGTGGCGGGCCCTTCGTCATTGACGCGCCCACCCTCGCTGATTACGTTCTGAATCGTTCCATCTCTGAACAACGTTCACATACACAAACAGCGAGGTGGGTGTATGTCCCTGCGCCGGGTTGTTCTGCCTCTGTTACTCCTGGCCACCCTGGTGGCCGCGCCTTCGTCCCCGGTCTCCGCCGCGCCCGAGGTGCGCCAGCTGTCGAGCCTGAACTCCGGCTGGCGGTTCCTCCGCAGCGACGCGGCCAACGCGCAGACGCCGACGTTCAACGACTCGGCTTGGTCCGCGGTGAACGTCCCGCACACCTGGAACGCGCAGGACGGACAGGACGGCGGCAGCAACTACTACCGCGGAATCGGCTGGTATAGAAAGCATTTCACACCTTCGACCGCGCTGGCGGGCAAGAAGTTGTGGCTGCAGTTCGACGGCGTGAACACGATCGCCGAGGTCTGGGTCAACGGCACTCGGCTCGGCGACCACCGCGGCGGTTTCGCCACGTTCCGGTTCGACGCGAGCGCGGCGCTGCGGCTCGGTCAGGACAACGTGGTGGCCGTGAAGGTCAACAACGCTTCGAACCCGGACATCGCGCCGATCTCGGCGGACTTCACCTTCTTCGGCGGGATCTACCGGGATGTCACGCTGGTGGCGGTCGACCCGTTGTCCATCCGGATGGGCGACTTCGGCGGACCGGGTGTCTACTTGCGACAGAAGTCCGTGACGGCGTCCTCGGCCAGTGTCGACGTGACCACCAAGGCGTGGAACAACAACACGTCCGCGAAACAGGTCCAGGTCCGGACCACCGTCCGCGATGCCGCCGGAGCCGTGGTCACAACAGCCAGCGCCGCCAGCAGAACTGTCAACGCCGCGACCGGCTTCGACACCGTGCAGAGCATCACCATCGGCTCGCCGCATCGCTGGCAGGGCAAGGCGGATCCGTACCTCTACCAGGCCACCGTGGAGATCATCGACGCCTCGACAGGCACGGTCACCGACGCGGTCACGCAGCCACTGGGACTCCGAGCGTCCACTGTGGACTCTAACACGGGCTTCTCCCTCAACGGGCAGCACGTGAGCCTGCACGGCGTGAACGCGCACCAGGACCGGCTCAACCAGGGCTGGGCCGTCACACCCGCGCAGCAGACGCAGGACTTCGACCTGATGGACGAGATGGGCGTGAACGCCCTGCGGACCGCGCACTACCAGCAGTCCCAGACCGTCTACTCGCTCGCCGACCAGCGCGGGTACGTCATCTGGGCGGAGATCCCGCTGGTCAACCAGGTCACCGACAGCGCCGCCTTCCGGGCCAACGCCCAGCAGCAGCTGTCCGAGCTGATCCGGCAGAACTACAACCACCCGTCGATCTTCTTCTGGGGCATCGGCAACGAACAGGCCTCGAACAACGCCGTCACCAACAGCATTCTGACCACTTTGGACAACCAGGTGGCCACCGAGGACCCGGGCCGGATGTCCACGTACGCCACCAACAAGGGCGACACCGACGGCCTGGCCAATCACACGGACGTCATCGGGTACAACAAGTACTACGGCTGGTACTCCAGTGGCACCGGGCCGGGTGCGTGGGCGGACCAGTTGCACGCCAAGGATCCCGGCCGCAGGATCGGCATCAGCGAGTACGGCGCGGGCGGCAGTGTCAACCAGCACCAGGAACCGCCGCAACAACCGGTGACCACGTCGAAGTTCCACCCCGAGGAGTACGAGAGCCTGCTGCACGAGAACCACTGGAAGCAGATCTCGACCCGGCCGTACCTGTGGGGCACGTTCGTGTGGAACATGTTCGACTTCGCGGTGGACAGCCGGTCCGAGGGCGACACCAACGGCCGCAACGACAAGGGCCTGGTCACCTACGACCGCACCACCCGCAAGGACGCTTTCTACTGGTACAAGGCGAACTGGACCAACACGTCCTTCGCCTACATCACCAGCCGCAGGTGGACCCAGCGGACCGCGGCCGCGACGACGGTGAAGGTCTACGGCACGGCCGACTCGATCTCGTTGTCGCTCAACGGAACCACCATCTCGACCAAGACCTCGGCCGACCACATCTACACGTGGCCGATCACCTTGTCCGCTGGGCAGAACGTGGTCAAGGTGACCGGGACACGCGGTGGTCAGACGTTCACCGACACGGTCACGTGGACGCTCGCCTGACGATCGCCACGTTGGTCGTGCGGCTGAGCTGCTCGTAGGGGGCACGGTGGTCGTCGCTGAAGAACACCGCCAGCGGCGTCCACACCCCTACGATGAAGAGGGAAAGCAGCATGCCCGCGGGGATCAGCAGCCGGGACGGGTGGTCACTGACGTCCCAGATGTCCACCGACAGAGCCAGCCACAGCAACCAGGCCGGCGACAGCAGGATCCCGTAGCGCACGAGCAGAGCCAACGGCCCGGCCCGCCGGCCGTTGGTTCGCTCCACCCGCAGCAACATCGCCCGTTTGCCCAATGTGGACCCGCTGAGCAGGGGCGCGAGCACGAACCACACCACCGCCGCCAGGACGATCGGAACCTCCTGTCCCGCGGTCGGTTTGCCGAACAGCGTGAGCAGGCCGAGCCAGAACGCGACCAGCGTCGCGAACCCCAGCACATCGGTGAAGAAAGCGAGCAGCCGCCGGGTGATGGTGACCTTGTCCGCGTAGCGCTTGAGGTCGTGGGCCGGTTCGAGCGGCGGCAGGATCCGGCTCAGCGGCCCGCCGATCGCGGCGCCGAGCAAGGCCCCGGCGGTGTTGAGGATCAGATCGTCCACACTGAACAACCGGTACGCGCACGGGTACACGAACCAGAGCCCGGTCAGCTGGGTCAGCTCGAAGAACAGCGACACCCCGAACCCGGTCAGCACCGCGGGCAGGAACCGCATCTTCACCAGATAACGCAGGTAGATGCCCAGCGGCACAAGCAGAACCACGTTCAGCGCGGTCGACCACAGTGGCGCGTTGCGCATGATCGCCCCGAGGTCCCAGTGCCCGCGGGCGCGCTGCTGGATGACCTCGAGGAAGTAGAACGGCCGCAGCTGCGGTGTGCTCGCGTAGGACCGCGTCGCGCAGTACGCCCCGCCGTCCCGCGGCAACGGGATGATCGTCTGCAGCAACGCGGCCAGCAGGTAGAACAGGAACGAGTAGAACACCACCGACGTCCACCCGCCCGCGCGGCCCCGCCGCCGGTAGCTGACGACCGCCGCGGGCACCATGACGACCAGTACCACCAGCGGAAACACCCACAGCGCCGTCGTCACCGGCAACAAGAACGTCGCGACCACAAGCGAACTTATACCCCGTCGGGCACGTCCCCAAGCGGCCGGTCCGCCGGGTACGCCAACCGGCCCATCCGCCCGGCGCCCGATCGCCTTACCGTCCTTCATGGACACACCCGGGGCGGCTACTTGCGGACGCGGTCCGAGCCGAGCCGTGCCACCAGCGGCGACAGGGTGGCCTCGCAGGAGGTGTGGCCGATGTCGCGGCACAGGTCGAGGGCGTCGGCCGCGGCCACGGCGGCGAGACCGTCCTGGCCGGCACGGGAGTAGACCAATGCCAACGCCGTCACGGCAGCCAGTTCGGGCAGGCGATCTCCGCTC
>CBIMJO010000486.1:0-7073 GCA_966244135.1 uncultured Actinocrispum sp.
AGGTCCGCCCCACGTGCCAGTCGGACGTGTGCAGCAACCTCATGGGCTCCAAGTTAAGCCGCCCGCCCGGCAAAGCCCGTCACCGCCCCCGGCGTGTCCCGATCCCCAGCTCCAGCGCGCCGGAACCGGAATTGTCAGAC
Organism: uncultured Actinocrispum sp.; assembly: GCA_966244135.1. GTDB lineage: Bacteria > Actinomycetota > Actinomycetes > Mycobacteriales > Pseudonocardiaceae > Kibdelosporangium. Next base: position 141 of record CBIMJO010000486.1, read on the forward strand.
CCCCGCGCCATGATGGGGGGCGACCGGGTCACCAGACCCGGGACGAGCGGGAAGGAAGCGGGATCTTGGCCTGGGCAGTGATCGTTCTGGCGCTGCTGCTCATCGGTGCGGTGCTCGCGATGTGGCGGCTGTACACCGATGGGATGCGCCGTGCGGAGGTGGCGATGCAGCAACTCGCCGCCGAGCGCACGCGCTCCGACGAGCAGCACACGGCGCTGCGGCGCTACGAGGTGGCGTTCGCGTCCATCTCCGGCCGCGGCGAGCTCGGCGAGCAGGTGCTCGTCGAGACGGCCAGGGCGCTCGGATTACGCGAGGGCATCCACTTCACCGTGCAGACCGACCTGGCCGGCGGTGGTGCCGCCCGGCCTGACCTGGTACTCCTGGTCGGCGACGGCCGCCGGGTGCCGGTCGATGCCAAGGCCAGCATGGCGTGCTGGGCCGAGGCGGTCGAGACGGACAACGCGGAGGAGCGGCTCGACGCGTTGCGGGTGCATGTCCGCAATATCCGTTCGCGTGCAACGGAACTGGCCGCCAAGGGCTACCAGCGATGGGCGGACGCGATCTACGGCACGATCATGTTCGTCCCGTCCGACGCGGCGGTCGTCGCCGCGCTGGACACCGACCCGAACCTGCTGCGCTGGCTACTGGACCGAAGAGTTTTCCTCTGCGGCCCAACAGGTTTCGCCGTCATCGCGTCCGGGGCGCTGTTCGCGGCGACCGAACGCGCGCTCGCCGCCGATGTGGAGGCGGTGCGCGCACAGGCCGCCAATGCCCATCGGATGGCCGGCGCGGCGATCGACGCGGTCAACCTGTCCAGCACGCACCTTCAGCGGTTCCTGTCCGCCCGCAGGCGAGAGCTCGATGCGCTGGAGGGGTTCCGCTCGACGGTCACCCCCCTGACCGATGCGGCCGCCAGTCCCACGCCCATCGCCGCCGTCCGCAGGGCCGACGAGATCAACGCGGGCGCGGCCGAGCGGGAGGACGAACCGGTAGCCGATTGAACCCACTTCAGCCGGAGAGCAGCGTGTGCGTGGCGCGGACATGAGCTGGATGTCAGTTCATTCCCAGATGCCAGTCACGACAGCACCCCCACAACCGACCGAGAAACAGCATCTATGCAGGTCAACTGATGTATACGCCGAGTAGGAGGTGCAGCTGAGGTAGCCGAAAAGCAGGCCACTTGAGTGGCCAGAATCACACCGAACGGGCTAAACCGGCTCGCTACAGGCGGCTGGTCAATGGCACGCGCAGTTGGAGCGTCTACCGTGTGGAGGCGTGACCGCCACGCGCGATCGCGACAGCGATCTTGACTCCGACACGCCCGAGGTCGAATGGGACGATCGTCCCGCTTTCGGCAGCTTCCGCGGGCTGCCCTGGTGGGCTGCTGTCCTGCTGGCCCTGGCGCTCTCCGCGATCGGCGCGTTCTTCGACCGTGCCCGCCTGGTCGACGACGAGCGCCTGACCTCACTGGGCGTGTACCAGGTGGCGTTCCTGGCGGGCTGCGTGCTCGCGGTGCTGCTCGTGCGGCGCCGGAACCTGTTCGGCCCCATGGTGCAGCCGCCGCTGATCTTCGCGGTGACGTTCGTGCCGATCCAGCTGACGTCCCGGACCAGCACCGGCACGGACACCGGCGTGAAGAAGCTGATCTTCGAGGTCGGCCTGCCGCTGGCGAGCAGCTTCCCGTGGATGGCCGGCGCGACCGTGGCGACGATCGTGCTCGGTGTGGTCCGCCTGCTCACCCAACGCGACCCGGACGCCCGCTCGGGACGCTTAGATGCCGAGGACGACGACCGTGCTTCCCGGCGGGAGCCTGGGCGTCGTCCGTCTCGTGACCGCGAGGACCGCCCTGCGCGCGGCTCTCGCGGCGACCGAGAGCGCCCATCGGGCGATGACCGAGCCGACCGGGGTGAGCGGCGCAGCCGTGACGACCGCGCCGCGCGAGAGGACCGTCCGAGCCGCGACAGCCGTGGTTCCCGGGACGATCGCCGTCCGCGGGAGGACCGCGCCGCCCCACAGGTCCGTCGCCGCGAGCAGGGCAGCCCTCAGCGGCGCCCACCGCGCGACCGCGACGAACGTTCGGACCGGGACCGCGGCGATCGCGGCGACCGGGGCAGCCGCAGCGAGGCCCCACCCCGCCGCAACCCGCCCCGCCCCCGCGAGCAGGGCGGCAAACCCCGCCCCCAGCAGCGCCGCCGCCCCCGCGAGGACGACTACCTGGACTAAGGGTCCGGGCGTGTCGTCTGACGCATCTCGATCGCAACCGACGGGTCCTGGCGCCACTGCGCCCGACTCCAGACACCCAAAGACAACCAAATTCGCGGTGTTCCGGCGGCGACGCTGGGAAACCGCCTCGTCGTGACCCGATCACGGCCTCTGGCCGGGCGGCCTCTCATCGACCAAGATCCACCAGACACGCGCTCGCGCGAAACCCGTCCCGGCAGCCCCACGCGAGCGCCCACTGGCGTCATCGCCTGTCGGCCTAGCCAGCAGCTTGGGCGCACCGGGACGGCAAGTCCAATACAGACACCTGAGTGCTTCGCGGGCGCGGGACGGCTGGTCCGGCACAGACAACCTGGGGGCTTCGCGGCATCGAGGGGGCCAGCCTGAACTCGGGCGCCCACAGGCATCGGACAGCAAGCCAGCTTCGGCGCAGATACGCCGCCGGGCTGCCTGAGCCCTAGCCAGTTGAGTGAATGGCGTGCCCGCTGACACGCCAGTAGTCCGATCGCGGGCCCCACTCCACTTGGGACCACAGGCCGTGGCCCACATGCGGCATTGGAGCCCCCGCGACCTGCGGATCACTCTCTGCCCCGCCTGTGCGCCGCTGTCGATGTTCACGACGCCGGGACAGGCCCGTATCCGGAGCATCGGACTCTTTCCACCGAGCAGGAACGTGTCCCCAGCCACAGCTCGCCAGCCAAGGACCACAACGGACAGACCGCGTGGCCAAAAGCCGAGAGCCGAGATCGGCAACCGTGTGGGTTACTTGGCGGGGTTGAGATCCTTGCGGAGTTCGCGCGGCAGGGCGAAGGCGATCTTCTCGTTCGCGGTGGTGATCTCCTCGACGCTTTCCCAGCCACGTTCGGCCAGGAACGCGAGCACGTCCATCACCAGGTTGTCCGGGACCGAGGCACCGCTCGTCACACCGACGGTCGCGACGCCGTCGAGCCACTGCTCGGCGATCTCGTGGGCGAAGTCGACCAAATAGGACGCCCGGGCGCCCGCCTGCAGCGCGACTTCCACCAGGCGCTTGGAGTTCGAGGAGTTCTGCGAGCCCACCACGACCACCAAGTCGCACTCCGCGGCCATCGCCTTCACGGCCACCTGACGGTTCTGCGTCGCATAGCAGATGTCGTCGCTGGGCGGGTCGGACAGCATCGGGAAGCGGGCCCGCAGCTGGTCCACGCGCTCCATCGTCTCGTCCACCGACAAGGTCGTCTGGGACAGCCAGATCACCTTCGATGGGTCACGCACCTGGACCTTGGCCGCGTCCTCGGCGGTGTCGACGAGCTGGATGTGCTCGGGGGCCTCACCGGCCGTGCCCTCGACCTCCTCGTGGCCCTCGTGGCCGATCAGCAGGATGTCGTAGTCGTCGCGGGCGAACCGCTTGGCCTCCATGTGGACCTTGGTCACCAGCGGGCAGGTCGCATCGATGGTGCGCAGGCCGCGGTCGGCCGCCTTGGTGTGCACCTCGGGGGACACCCCGTGGGCCGAGAAGACCACCAGCGCGCCCTCGGGCACCTCGTCGGTCGAGTCGACGAAGATGGCGCCACGCTCGCGCAGGGTCTCCACCACGTGCCGGTTGTGCACGATCTCCTTGCGCACGTACACCGGCGGCCCATACGTGTCGAGCGCCTTCTCCACGGTGACCACCGCTCGGTCCACACCCGCGCAGTAACCGCGCGGCTTGGCCAGCAGCACCCGTTTGGTCGTATCGCTCATACCTCCCAGGGTACGGGCGTACCCAAAGTGACCTGTGTCCCAGTTGGGTAATCACGCCGGTCTGCGGGAAGCTATGCACCATGACGTCTCTGCCGCTGCCGATCCGTGTCGCCGCCGGGCTCGCCGCCACCGCCGTCGAGCGGGCGCGTGAGCTGCCGGAAAAGCTTGTCGGCCTGCCGGTGACGGTTGCCAGTCAGGCGATGCAGCTGTCCATGCGGGTGCAGCAGCACGTCACCGCGCTGGCGATCAAGGGCGACGAGGCGCTGGCGGCGTTCCGCCCGGTCGAGGAGACCCCCGAATGGGCCACCTTCGACGAGGACATCGACACCTACGACGTGAGCAAGCCGGAGACCAACGGCCGCGCGCCCGACCCCTGGGAGATGGAGTCCTCCGCGATCTCCGAGGCCGAGGACGCCGTCGAGCCGCCCGCCGGCTTGCCCAACTACGACGAGCTGACCCTGCCGCAGCTGAGGGCCAGGCTCCGCGGGTTCTCCCTCGCGGAACTGGAGGAGTTACTGCGCTACGAGGAGAGCAACGCCGCCCGGCCGTCGTTCATCGGCATGCTCACCCGCCGCATCGCCTCGGTGTCGGCCGCTTCGCCACCCGAAGTGCAGTGACCGAACAGACAACCGCGGAGCAGCCCTGGCCGGTTCGGACGGTCGCGCGCAAGATCGCCGAGTGGATCAACCGGCTCGGCACGGTCTGGGTCGAGGGACAGGTCACCCAGCTGTCCATGCGCCCCGGCACGCAGACGGCGTTCCTGACGCTGCGGGACCCGGCCGCGGACGTGTCGATGACGGTGACGTGCCCGACGGGCATGCTGCGCGACTTCCAGCCGCCGCTGAGCGAGGGCGCGCGGATCATCGTGCACGCCAAGCCCACGTTCTTCATGAACCGCGGCACGATCAGCCTGCGCGCGGACGAGATCCGGGCGGTCGGGATCGGTGAGCTGCTCGCGCGGATCGAACGGCTGCGCCGGCTGCTGGCCGCCGAGGGCCTGTTCGACCGGTCCCGCAAACGCAGGCTGCCGTTCCTGCCCAAGACGATCGGGCTGATCACCGGGCGCGCCTCGGCCGCCGAGCGCGATGTCCTGGTGAACGCCCACGCGCGCTGGCCCGCGGTCCAGTTCCGGGTGGAAAACGTTGCGGTGCAAGGAGCATTGGCGGTACCACAGATCCTGGACGCACTGTCCGTCTTGGACAAGGACCCGGCGGTGGACGTGATCGTCATCGCCCGCGGCGGCGGCAGCGTCGAGGATCTGCTGCCGTTCTCGGACGAGACGCTGTGCCGGGCGGTCTCCGACTGCCGCACGCCGGTCGTCAGCGCCATCGGACATGAACCGGACACGCCGCTGCTCGACCACGTGGCCGACCTCCGCTGTTCCACGCCGACCGACGCGGGCAAGCGGGTCGTACCCGACGTGGCAGAAGAAAGCCAACGTATCCGCACGCTCCGCGACCGGGCCCGGCGCGCACTACACGGCTGGGTGGATCGTGAACGTCGTTTGCTCGACCAACTGCGCTCCCGCCCGGTCCTCGCCGACCCGCTGAAACCGCTGGAAAGGCACGCTGAGCAGGTACGAGTCCTGCGCGACCGGACCCGCCGGGAGATCGTTTCGCGGCTACGGGACGAACGGGCACTGATAGCCGGGACCAAAGCCCGCTTGACGACCCTCGGTCCAGCCGCCACGCTGGCTCGTGGATACGCGGTTGTGCAATTCGTCACCTCGGATGAGAATCTCAGGGTTCTACGTTCGGTAACCGACGCCTCACCCGGAACCGCGCTACGGGTACGGGTCGGCGACGGTGCCGTGTACGCGACGGTGTCCGAGGAAGCAGTAGATGGGTCAGTTGGACCGGGGAGGGGAGACAGCGATGGCGACTAGGCCGGCCTTCCTTCCATCGACTATGTCCGCGGCAGCGGCCACCGGAGCTGATCTGGTCCGCCGCAGCGCCGAACAGGCGGATGCGGCGGCGGCCGAGTGCTGGTCGGCTCTGCTGGGCGGGTGCGACTCGCCAGGGCGCCGCATGTTGCCCGGCAAGCTCCGCGAACTCGCCGACACCACAGCGATCTACGCCGGCACGGCATGGTGGTACGGCGACGGTTCGCGGCTGCGTGTGCGGATAACCCAGGCCCGCGAACGCATCGAGGAAGCGATCGCCGAACGGGACGGCGCCGAGTTCGCCGAGGCGTTCATCGGTTACGACGAGGCCGTTGCCACCGCGGTGGTGCGGGTAGGAAGCATGATCAAGTGACCGACGAGCAACTCGGGTACGAGCAGGCCCGCGACGAACTGCAGGACGTGGTGGCGAAGCTGGAGGCGGGCGGCCTGTCCCTTGAGGACTCCCTCGCCCTCTGGGAACGCGGCGAGGCCCTGGCCAAGATCTGCGACCGCCACCTCGCCGGCGCCCGCGAGCGAGTGGAAGCCGCCCTCGCCGCCGCCGAGAAGGAATCCGGCAACTAACCCCGCAGCACCACCAATCCGTGCGAACGGCCCACTCGCACGCCCTTCTTCGTGACACCCCACACTCCTCCCCATAGGCTGGACACGGGGGAGGGCCCGCGCCCCTCAGAACGAATCCCTGCGCCAGGCTTGCCGAACGCGGAACGGATCCGAGCGGAGTCGGAGTGGCCCTGATTGGGTCGGGCGCTCACGGAGCTGGATCCGAGGAGCGCGCATCGATAAGCGCTCGCGGCGCGGGATATGGGCCGTGCAGCGCCGAGTAGGCGCGCAGCCAGGCGGATTCCTGCGAGTTGATCGCGTTGAAGTACGCGGCCACCGGGCCTGCCGGGCCGAAGAACTCGGTAAGCCGGGGCCGGGTCGGTCCATGGAACAGAGTTCCGAGTCGCGTCGCCCCCGGGCTGGCGCTTACGCGGCCGAGATTCCTAGATGACCTATTCCAAGGGATCAGTGATCGTAAGCTGTCAGTGATCGCTTGACGGGTTGTCCGGTCTGGTCGTTGTGCCAGATCGCGGCGGTCAGCGCCAGGA
>CBIMJO010000487.1:0-7068 GCA_966244135.1 uncultured Actinocrispum sp.
ATGATCCACCGCGCTGGCGGCGAGGTTCCCGTGGACCAGGACCCCGACGAGCCCGCCGACGGCTGACCACAAGCCCGATCGGATCCTCGGCTACGGGCAACCCAAAGGTGATCAAGGCAGAGGTCGGCTTGGCGATTCCGCGCAAGCGCGGGGGAAGGGCACCTCCCGGACCGCCAACGAAAGACAGCCACATAGAAGTGACTGCTCACGGCGAGTGCTGGGCGAGGACCTCCTCCAGCAGCGCGGTGACCTTCGCGGGTTGTTCCAGTGGGCTGGTGTGACCGCTGCCGGGGATGATCTCGAGGCGGGCGCCGGGGATCAGCTCGGCGATGCGCTTGGCCTTGTCGGGAGGGGTGGAGATGTCGTCGGCGCCGACGGCGATGAGGGTGGGGGCGGTGATGGCGGGGATCTCGTCCTCGATGGGGCGGCGGTCGGTGACGCCGCGCAGCGCCTTGCGGATGCCGGTCCGGCTCTGCGACCGGATCTGGGTGACCCAGGTGTCGATCAGGGGTTTGCTGGCCGGGTCCCGAACGAACGTGGGGCCGAACATCGCCTTCTTGACCTGGCCCATCACCGGGCCGGAGCCGACCAGTTGCTGCACGAACCCGAGCAGCTTGTACTGGCCGACCTTGCTCGGGTCCTCCGGCCCCGCACTGGTGTCCAGCAACGACAGCGTCCGGATCAGCTCGGGTCGCCGTGCGGCGATCCGCATGCCGACGAACCCGCCCATCGACAGCCCGACCCAGTGTACCGGCGCCACGTCGAGGTTCTCGATCAGCCCGATCGCGTCCGAGGTCAACGTGTCCATGTCATACCCCGAAGGCGTCGGGGGAGTGGCGCCCTGGCCGCGCCAGTCGATGGCGACACACCGGTAGCGGTCCTGCAACGCGGCGATCTGCGGGTGGAACACCCAGCCGCTGAACAGGAACCCGTGTCCGAACAGGATGACCGGCGCGTCCCGCGGTCCGGTGTCGGAGTACGAGATCGGCACGCCGTTGACGGTGAGGGTCGGCATGACCCGTAATCCTGGCCGTCCCGGCGCGGTCTCGCCACCGCGCCGGGATCTCAATCAGGAAAATCAGGCAGGCAGCTGCCAGACCTGGTTGGTGCCGCCGGAGCAGTCCCAGATCTGCAGTCGCGTGCCATCAGCCGAACTGCGGCCGGTCGCGTCCAGGCATCGCCCGGACCCGGTGTTGCGCACGGTGCCGTTGGACTGCGCCTGCCAGCCCTGAGCACCTGTGCCGTTGCAGTCCCACAGCTGGATCACAGTGCCATTGGCCGTGCCCGCACCGGAGACGTCCATGCACTTACCCAGGGCGCGGATCGTGCCGTCGGTGCCGACCGTCCATGTCTGCGCGCCCGTGCCGTTGCATGTGTAGATCTGCACGGCACTGCCGTTGGCGGAGTTGGCCCCGGCGACGTCGACGCACTTGCCGCCGATACCGGTGATAGGGCCGGTCTTACCGGTCGGCGGGTTCGGGCCCCCGCCGCCGTTCGCGGTCTCGTAGATCGCGCTCACCAACGAGGTGCTGCCGGTGGTGTCCTGCGAGAGCTCCCAGTTCATGATCCCGCCCGCGTTGGCCATCGCCCACTGGGTCTTGCGGCGGATCGTCGGCAGGCCGTTGTAGCACTGCTGCGCGCCGTTCGCGTTGACACAGTCGAGGTTGGCGTTGTTCGGGTTCATCGCGACCAGCTGGGCGTAGGTCAGATAACCCGGCCGGCTGTAGAACGGCACACCGAGCACCGTCTTGTTGGCCGGCAGGCCACGGCCCTTCCAGAAGTTGGCCGCGTTGATCGACCAGTCGTAGTTGGCGTGCGGGCTGCCGCCGTCGTAGGCCATGATGTTGAGCCAGTCCACAGCCGCGAACACCGCGGGCTGGACACCGTTGGCCGTGCCGCCTTCGGACACCACGGCGGCGGTGAGCAGCTTGCCCCGGCTGTGCATCGCGGTGCTCAGCTGCTGCATCAGGGCGGTGTAGTTGTCGCCGGACTGACCGGGATCCGGGTACTCCCAGTCGATGTCGACACCGTCCAGGTTGTACTGGTTGACATAGTTGATGACGCCGTTGACGAAGTTGGTGCGGCCACTGGAGTTGCCTGCCAGGGCTTCGAACGCGGAGTCGTTGCCGTCGTTCCAGCCGCCGATCGACAGCGACACCTTGACGCCGTTGTTGTGCGCCAACGTCACCAGCTGCGAGAGCTTGTTGCCGTCCGGCACGCCCTGCAGGGTGCCGTTGGAGTTCGGCAGCACGAAGGCGTAGTTGATGTGGGTGAGTTTGGTGTACTGGACGGCATTGACGCTGCCGGACCAGGACGGCATGTAGCCGATGCTGCGGAACCCGTTGGGCAGCACCGTGGCGGCGGCGGGGGCCGAGCTGGTCAGCGCGACCGTCACCCCGGTCGCGATGGTCGCCAGGGCAACGGCGCCGGCACCCCATCTTGTCCGGAGCTTCCCCCAGGACGATAGTGAACGCATGAACGGTCCCTTTCGAGATCGGGCCCGTCACCACGGTTCCTGTTGCATGACGAGAAAAGCGCGCGCGAGAGCGAGTCGCGTTGCTGATGCGGCAGGGATCGCGGCAGCGGACGCGGAGTGACTCCCGGTCTCACGAAGGCAGGGCGAGACCGGAGTGCAGGGGCTGTCCGTCCGGGGAACGGCCTATCTGGACAGGCCGGACCCGGACGTCGAAGAGGGCGGCAAGGCGCACGCCTTCAGGAAGTCGGACATAGGCATTCCTTTCCGTCATTGGCGGCGCGCCCAAGCCAGACGGTACTGCATGCCTTTAATCAAGTCACGACGAAAGCGGCATTTTGTGAGAGCGCTCTTCCAGGGTCTCGCCACCGGAGCTCCACAGTGCGGGGGAGACCTCGGTCAGCAGCACCCGGATGCTCGCGTCCGGCACGCCGAGGCTGTCTCGCACCGCCTCGTGCACCGCCTGCAGGCATGCGCGCAACGTCTCCGGGTCCCGTCCCTGCGTGACCTGGATGGACACAATCGGCATGTCAGCCTCCCACCACGATCCGGCCGAGCGAGGTGAAGCCCGCCGTGACGGTGGTGCCCGGCCGGATCGCCACCGCGTCGGTCATGCCGCCAGTCAACACGATCCAGCCCGCGCGCAACGCATGTCCCCGGCGGCCGAGGTCGTTCGCGGCCAGTGCCAACGCTTCCGCCGGATGTCCCTGCACGGCCGCGCCGGTCGCGGTGTCCACGACGACACCGTCCACTTCGAGCGCGCACGCCTCCAGCGAGAGGTCCAGACCAGCGACCGGGCGGGTCACCGGGCCGGTGATGAACGTGCCCGAGGAGGCGTTGTCGGCGACCACGTCGGGCAGCGTGAACCGGAAGTCGGTGTACCGGCTGTCGATGATCTCCACCCCGGCCAGCACCTGATCCACCGCGGCGAGCGCCGTAGCCGCGCTCACCCCGGGCCCCTGCAGGTCCCGGCCGAGCACGAAGACGATCTCCGGCTCGGCCCGCGGGTGAATCAGCCGGTCCATCGGCACTGGCGTGCCGGCGGGCTGCACCATCGCGTCGGTCAGCCACGCGGTGAGCGGGCTGGACACGTTCATCCGCTGCTGTTTGGCTCGCGAGGTGAGCCCGAGCTTGACGCCGATCAGCTTCTCGCCACGGGCCAGCCGGAGCCGCAGGGTCTCGTCCTGGATGCGGTATGCGGTCTCCAGATCGAGGTCCGGCCACAGGTCGGTGACCGGCTCGCCGTCCGTCCGGCTGTCCTCCCGGGTCAGCAGCGCCGCCGCCGCGCGCTCGATCGTCCACGTGCCCGGGCACTCGCTCATGCCATCGCTCCCTCGTTGGTCTGGACCTCCAGGAACACTGAGACCCCACCCGGGCCAAACTGCGGCTCGGCCCGCAGCGTGTAGCCGGGCACGTGTTCACGGACCCGTTCGACTGCGGCGTGCACGGAACTCACGATCATCGGTCGCCCAGCCGGGCGAGCTGGGGCTGGGTCCCCGGGCGGGTGGTCGGCCCGCGCCACAGGTCGATGCTGTCCGGCTCGGCCGGGTCGAAGCAGCGCGGCCGCCAGGCCTGCTCGTCGGTGATCTCCCTGACCCCGTAGGAATACTCGTACGTCAGGCCCTCGGGACCCTTGAAGTACAGGAAGATCGCGGTCGACTGCGGGTGCCGCCCCGGGCCCATCTCGATCTCCACGCCGTGCTCCCGCAGGAAGTGCCAGCTGCGCATGACGTCGTCGACCGACTGGACCTGGAAGTTCATGTGGCACAGGCCCGGACCGTCGCCCTTGAACACGGCGAGCTTGTGGTGCATGGGATCGATGCGCATCAGGCAGGCCAGGTCGCCGATCCAGTCGGAGACCCGCGCGTCGAACACCGTGGACCAGAACTTGTACGCCGCCCGCACGTCGGGGGCGTCCACGCACAGGTGGCCGAACTCGGTGATCCCGGCCTCGCGGCCGAACCGCACCGGGCTGGGCACCTGGAACTGGTCGGTCACCAGCTCGACGATGTTGCCGAACGGATCCTCGAAGGCCAGGTAATCACGGACGTGCCGGGCAGCTGCGCCGGCCTTGTCGCCGCGCACGACTTTGACGCCGAGCGTTTCCAGCTCGCGCTCGGCGTCCTCGAGGGCACCTTCGTCCCTGACGGTGAACGCGGTGGCCAGGACGCCCTCTTGACCGTCCACAAAGGCCAGACAGTGGTGCCGGTTGTCGGCCCGCAGACAGGATTGGCCGTCGGTCTGTTCGATCAGCTCGAGCCCGACGATGTCCACGGCGAAGCTCACGGCGCCGGCCATGTCCGTGGTGCCGGACCGGACGTATGCGATGTCCTGAAGGTGGATGACCATCGCCTTCCCCTTTGTGTGATCAATTCTCCGTTGAGTGACCGCCGCTAGGTAACGTACAACAGGTATCTGTATACCCGTCAAGTAGGTATTGACAGGTATATAGATACAGGTAAACATATCGAGCATGTCTCAGGAGCGACTCTCGGAGCAGCTGGGCACCGCCGGGCAGGTCCTGGCCCAGACCGGCCTGGTCACCGCGTTCGGGCACGTCAGCGCCCGGCTGGACGCGGACACCCTGGTGATCACGCCGCCGCGGCCACCCGGCCGGCTCGGCCCCGGGCCCTACCCGCTGCTGCCGGTCCAGGCCGGCGAACTGCCCCCGGAGGTTCCTCGTGAGGCATGGATCCACACCGCGATCGCGGCCGCCCGGCCCGATATCGGTGCGATCTGCCGGGCTCAGCCGCCATCGGTGGCGGCGGTGTCCGCAGCGGGATTCTCCCTTGTCCCGCTGCACGGTCAGGGCGCGCTGCTCGGCGGCTGCGTGCCGGTCCACCGGGACGCACGGCTGGTTCGTCAGCCCGTCCTCGGGCGTGCCGTGGCCGACGCGCTCGGCGACGGATTCGCCTGTGTGCTCAAGGGAAACGGCGCGGTGACGGTCGGTTCGACCGTCGGCGAGGCCATCGCCCGGATGTGGATCCTGGAGGAGACCAGCCGCATCACCCTGCTCGCCGCCGCCTCCGGCGGCATCCCGCTCCCGCTGACGTCCGACGAGCAGAAGGCTTGGGCGGCAACGGGTCCGGAACTCCTCGAACGTATCTGGCAGTACCTCAGCACGTCCTGAAAGGACACCGGTCATGGCCCAGCGTCGCGTCAGCGGAAGTACAATGTGGATGGTCGTGGTCCTGTGCGGCTTATCGGTCGCCTTCGACGGCTACGACCTGGTGGTGTACGGCACCACCGTGCCCTCACTGCTGGCCGAGTGGAAGATCGGCCCGGCCGAGGCGGGCCGGCTGGGCAGCTACGCCCTGATCGGCATGCTGATCGGCGCCCTGCTGGTGGGCACCATCACCGACCTGATCGGCAGGCGCCGCACCATGATCGCCTGCGTCATCTGGTTCTCCGTGCTCACCGCACTGTGCGCGGCCGCCGGGTCACCCGAGATGTTCGGTGTGCTGCGGTTCCTGGCCGGGATCGGCCTCGGCGGCCTGATGCCCACCGCGGCGGCGCTCGTCGTCGAGTATGCCCCGCAGGGCAAGCAGAACATCACCTACGCGGTCATGCAGTCCGGGTACGCGGTCGGCGGCATCCTGGCCGCTTCCCTTGCCATTCCGGTGATCCCGGCCGCGGGCTGGCAGACCATGTACCTGATCGGCGCCGCGCCCGTGCTCGTCGTCGTGCCCGTCGCGCTGAAGTGGCTGCCGGAGTCGTTGGAGTACCTGGTGTTGCGCGGTGAGACCAAGAAGGCCGAAGCGCTCGCCGAACGGCTCGGCGTGCCGGTGCCCGAGGTGACCCGCCCGGCCAAGCGGGCGCCGCTGTCCGGCATCCGCGAACTGGCCCGCCACGGCTTCCGCACCGGCACGATCGGGTTGTGGGTCAGCAGCTTCTGCGCGCTGCTGATGGTCTACGGCATGAACACCTGGCTGCCGCAGATCATGCGCCAGGCCCAGTTCCCGCTCGGCTCCGCGCTGAGCTTCCTGCTGGTGTTCAACCTCGGCTCGATCGTCGGGTCCGTGCTCGGCGGCCGCGCGGCCGACCTGTTCGGCTCCCGGCCCGTGCTGGTCATCTCGTTCCTGCTGGCCGCCGTGAGCATCGCGTTCCTGGCGGTCAAGCCGTCGGTCGCGATCATCTACATCCTCGTGGCCATCGCCGGATACGGCACCATCGGCACCCAGAACCTGATCAACGTCTACGTGACCCGCTACTACCCGGCCACCGCACGGTCCACCGGCATCGGCTGGTCGCTCGGCATCGGCAGGCTCGGCGCGATCCTCGGCCCCACAGCCGGCGGCCTGGTCCTCGCCTCCGGCGCCGGATACGCCTGGAACTTCTACCTTTTCGCCGCCGTCGCGGTGCTCGGCCTGGTGGCCGCGGGCCTGGTCCCCGCCTCGCCGGTGCTGGGACAGCAGTTCCCCGTGCGCGCCCAAGTCCAGTTGAAGGAGAGCACCGCATGAAGATCCAGCACGTGATCGGCGGCGAGGAGACCGACTCCGTCGACGGCGCGACCTACGACGACATCGATCCGTTCACCATGCAGAGCTACGCCACCGTGGCGCGCGGGGGAGAGGCGGACGTCTCCGCCGCCGTCC
>CBIMJO010000488.1:0-7057 GCA_966244135.1 uncultured Actinocrispum sp.
GGTGATGGCGCCCAGCGACGCGCCCGCGCCGCCGAACAGGTCGAACCGGGCCATCGCGAGGTGCTGGAACGCCTCACGGTCCTCGTAGGGCACGCCGAGCAGCTCGCAGATCACCAGCGACGGGATCGGCAGCGCGAACTCCTGCACCAGGTCGACCGGGCCGGCCGAGGCGGCCATCGCGTCCAGCCGCTGCTCGATGATCTCCTTGATGCCCGGGGTCAGGCGGGCCAGCCGGCGCATGGTGAACTCCGGGGTCAGCAGCTTGCGCAGCCTGGTGTGCACCGGCGGGTCGGCGAAGCCGAGGCCGCCCGGGTCCTGCTGGATGGTCGCGCCCGCGCCGGCCAGGTTGGCGAAGTCGTTGCTGAACGCCTTGGCGTCGCTGAGCACGGCCTTGGCCTCTTCGTGCCCGCTGACCAGCCAGAGGTTGATGCCGAAGCCGACCGGCAGCTTGCCGATCGGGGTGTGCTCACGCATCTGGCCGAGTTCGGCCACCGGATCGAGCGCATCGCGTTTCAACGGCATCAGCGCGGCGTCGGGAATGGGCATTCTCGCCAGGTCGAAGCCCTTTTTCTGGGCGCGCGCGAGATAGCGTCGCGCGAACCACGCGATCACCCGTGTCCTCAGATTCCCCACACCACGAGGCTAAGCCAACAGTCCTGAGAGCGGGTGAACGGGTTACGGTTCGTCCATGACGGAACGCGAAATCTTCGACCAGATCCGTTCACTGGTCGACCGCGAGCACGAGCTGCGCACCCGCTCGGTGGCCGGTGAGATCGACTCGGACGAGGAGCACGCCCAGCTGCGGGGCCTGGAAGAGGCGCTGGACCAGTGCTGGGACCTGCTGCGCCAGCGGCGGGCCCGGCGCAGCGCGGGTGAGGACCCGGAGGACGCGCAGGCCCGGCCGGCCCAGCAGGTCGAGGGCTATCTCCAGTAGAGCCGGTCGGTTCCGGCGCAGGTCGTGACCGCGATCGCACAGAACGCGGTCACGGCGAGCAGCAACCGCAGCTCCGGGTAACCGGCGCTGAACCGGTACCCGAGGTAGGCGGCGACCACCCCGGCCGCCGCCGCCCCGATCATCTGCAACGCCCATCTGGCGCTGACTGTTATCTCGCGCACGGTGCGGGTGAGCGCCGCGGCGATCACGGCGAGTCCCGCGATCATGGCCGTCCACGGCGCGCCGAAGATCAGCCCGTAGCGGATGGCGAGGGCGGGCACGGCGAAGTAGGCCAGGAACCAGGACAGCATCCGGATGACCGTGTCGATCGCCGGTCCCGCCGCTGTTCCTTTGTTCCGCGCTGCCAGCCTGGTCGCGGTGAGAACCACTGTCGCGATGATCGCGACCGGCAGTTGCTTCTCCACACGGCCGAGGTTGTAGAGCAGCACGGTGTCGTAGATCGCCAGCACCAGGGCGCCGGTCGCGCCGACCGAAACGAGGAACAGCACCAGGTCCTTCGCACTGGTGACCCGTTCCCCTTGGGGCGCGTCGAGTTTCGGCACGATCAGCGCTATGGCCACGGCCGAGGCGTACCGGATGATGACGTCCTGCACGGTGTACGGGTTCTCGAGTTTCACCTCGATCAGCGAGAACACCGTGGTGTAGGCGAGCGCCATCGGCCAGGCGAGGCCCGCCACCCGGCGGTACAGCTCCGGTCCGAACCACCGGCAGACGGTGAGGTAGGCGAGCATCCCGAACGGCAGCTCGAAGAACGACGGGATGCGGAAGATGCTGACCGCGAACGCCTGCGGCGCCGGGAAGTTCGCCGCGAGCCAGGTGATCACCGGATCATGGTCGGCGATGTCGAACCAGCCATCCGGGACGTACCTCGCGATGAAGCCCACGTCCCCGTGGTGCACGCCCAGGATGTAGATGTTCAGCAGCACCTGGTTGACGAACAGCACGGCGATGACCCCGAGCAACCACACCCCCGGATGTCCCCACCCACCCCGGACCCGGACGCGCGGCCGCTGGACCAGCCCGAAAAGCGTTGAGACACCGATGATCGCCTGCAGCACCCCGCCATTCTGCCTTGACCTGGAGCGCACTCCACGGTCTAGCGTCGGTGACCGGACAGAACAGGAGACCAAAAGTGCATATCGGTCTGCACATCACGAAGTTCGACAACCCCAACGGTTCCGGCGCGATCCGCGGTGAGCTCGCCGCCGTCGCCGAGGCCGCGGAGGGTGCGGGCGCGGCCTGGCTGAGCGTCATGGACCACTACTTCCAGATGCAGCACAACGGCGGCGCCGAGGACGCCATGCTGGAGGCCTACACCACGCTGAGCTTCCTGGCCGCCAACACGAGCACGGTGCAGCTGGGCGCCCTCGTGACCGGCGTGACGTACCGCCACCCGGGGCTGCTCGCCAAGATCGTGACCACATTGGACGTGTTGTCCGGCGGCCGGGCCACCCTCGGCATCGGCGCGGCGTGGTACGACCGCGAGCACATCGGTCTCGGCGTCCCGTACCCGGAGCTGAAGGAACGCTTCGAACGCCTGGAAGAGGCCATCCAGATCTGCCGCCAGATGTGGGATCCCTCGGACAACGGCCCCTATAACGGAACCCACTACCAGCTGGCGGAGACCATCAACGTCCCGCCCGCGGTGTCCCAGCCGCGCCCCAAGATCCTGATCGGTGGCGGCGGCGAACGCAAAACCCTGCGGCTGGTGGCGAAATACGCGGACGCCTGCAATCTCTTCATCGGCGAAAGCCCGGACGACCTCAGCCACAAACTCGACGTCCTGAAGAAACACTGCGACGAAGTGGGCCGCGACTACGCCGAGATCAAGAAAACCGCGGTCATCCCCCGGGCCACCCTCACCGAGGACACCATCAACGATTTCAGGGCATTCTGCGCCCCGTACGCCGCCCTCGGAATCACCGAAGCCCACCTGGTCCCGCCCACCGGCACTCCCGCTGAATGGATCAGAAAGGTGGCCACACCAGCGGCACAACAGGTCGCCGATCTCTGAATCCTGCCCGGCACGTGAGGGCCCCACCCCGCGAGGGGCCCTCAAATGCCGCTCCCAGACCATGTACCCGCCAGCCCGGCAGGCATGGCGAAAAGCCGCCCCGGGGGGCGCGATCAATCAACTCGACCGGCCAGTTCCCGCGATAACCGGATCTCCTCCCCCACGCCCAGAACCTGCGCCGAGACGCCACGTTCCGCTGCAATGCGGGCGAACTCCGAGACAGCCGAGCCGACCTCCACGTAATGCCCGGCGACGTCCAGCCCGTAATGCACCGGAACCACCCGCCGGGCGCGCAAAAGCTGCGCCGCGACAACAGCCTGCTCCGGCGTGAGATCCGCAGGCAACGGGCTCGCCGGGCGCCATTGCGGCATATCCACCACCGCCCCGTTCACCGGCAGGAAAGCGGCGTCGAAAGGCCCGAGCCGGCCCGCGATCAACCACCAGAACCCGTGGAAAAGCGTATCCCCGCCGTGGAAGATCCGCTGTCCGTCCGCCTCGATGACCCAGCTCACCTGGGGATCGCCGAACCCGTCCACCGCGGGCACGGCGGTGACCGAGAAAGGCCCCACAGTCCGGTTCTCCCAGTCGGCCACAACCTCCACATTGGACATCGCGGCGAACCCCGCCTCCGCCGCGGCCGTCCAGTAGTTCTCCGCGTCCGACCCGCCCAGCGGGCGAGGCCGTAACACCACCCCGCCCGGCGCCAGAACCGACTGCACCGCAACAGGATCCGCGTGATCGAAGTGCAGATGGGTGACCAGCGCGGCCGACACCGGCCCTACCGGCGACACCAGACTCCCTGCGGGCAGCATCGACGCCAGCCGCCCGCCCACGAAGTCGATGACGAGCGACTCGCCCGACGCGGTGACCTCCAGACCCGCCCAGCCCAGCCGTCGAACCCTCACGATCCCTCCCCAAGTTTTAGCGACCGATCGTTCGGACTCTATAGCACGATATAGCGACCTGTCGATCGCTAAGATGTCCCCATGCGCCGCTCCGCAGTAGATGCCCAGCACACGAGGGACACGATCATCGCCAAGGCCGCCGAGATCGCCTCGGTCGACGGCCTGGCAGGCGTCACGATCGGCCGCCTGGCCACGGATCTGGCGATGAGCAAGTCCGGCGTCCTCGGCCACTTCGGCACCAAGGAGGGCCTGCAGCTGGCCGCGATCGACAAGGTGATCGCGGACTTCCGGGCCAAGGTCGTCGAGCCCGCGCTCGCCCGCGACCGCGGCCTGCCCCGCCTGACCGCGCTGTGCGACCACTGGTTCGACTACCTCGCCGACACCGGCCTGCCGGGCGGCTGCCTGCTCACCGCCGCCGCCGTCGAGTTCGACACCCGCGCGGGCGAAGTCCATGACACCGTCGCGGAACTCTGGAACGACTGGCGCCGCCTGTTGCGTGCCGAACTCAAGCACACCAGCCTCGACGTCGACCAGTCGCTGTTCGAGCTGACGGCGCTCGGCCCCGCGGTCAACCAGGCGATCCAGCTGCACGGCGACCGGAAAGCCCCGGAACGCGCCAAGCGCGCGGCCCGGACGGTGCTGCAAAGGTGAGGTACATCAGAGCTTGAGACCGTGCATCCCGCGGTACGCGGGCACCTCCGGCGGCTGCCACCCATCCAGCAACTCGGTGTCCACACGCGACACTTCCACCGCCAGCGGGCGGCACACCTCGAGCGGATCACGCGCTTCCGGTCCCCACAACGGGATCGACAGGTCGCCACCGGGGCAGGTGGACAGTGCGCAAAGGATGTCCTGCTCGGCGAAGAACTCGAAGAAGTCGCCGGGCCGCGCCGGGCAGGCCTTCATGAAGTACTTGTCCTGCGAGTTCAACCCGGTGCACTGGAACACGTTCAGCACGTCATGCACGTCGAACTCGGTGAGCCCGAACGGAAGCACGGCCCGGACCAGGTTGGAGTGGCAGTGGAAGTCGAAGTCCTCGTCGCTCAGGATCCGGTTCACGTAAGGGTCACACCGTGATCCCAGGAGATCGTGCACCCGCCCGCCCTCGGAATCCACGCCGTAGGACTCCAAGGTGTCGTTGGTGATCGTCACAAGTGGACGCAGGTACGGCAGGGTCGACCACAACCGGTCGTACCGCGTCACATGCGCGCTCTGCAGCTGCCGAGTCCGCGCGGCCCAAAGGCGTTCGCGCGGGTTGCGCCGGTTCCAGATGTTCAGGTCACCGACCTGCGGTCCGTCGGGGGTGATCAGGATCCGGCAGACGTGCCCGGCCGGGACCTCCCAGGCGCGGCCGGACCGGATGGGCACCACGAACCGCGTCACGAGCTCGCGGGCACCGGCGGCGACCCGGTCGTAGAAGCCGCGGTCCACGTCGAGCACGGAGCCCGGCCGGGGCTGGTATGCGGCTGGCGGAAAACCCATCTGATCTCCTTGCGCGCGTTGGTACCCTGCCCCCCAACTTAACGAATCAAGAGGGGGAGCCATGACACGGCTCAATCAGATCGTCGCGGTGGAGAAGGGCATCAAGAGCCGTTCGTTCCAGGAGCTGACCGAGGCGCACCACGCGCTGCAGAAGACCGGCCTGTTGGCCGGGATCTCGCGCACCTACCGGCCGAAGGACGAGGAGGGCGAGCAGCTGCCGCCGGAGTCGACCAAGGTCCAGGTCAAGGGCGAGGAGACGATCGCGCGCACCGCGGAGATCCTCAGCCGCCTGTTCGACGTGACGGCCACAAAGGACTGGGCGAACTGCACGGCCACCGCGAACGTCGTCGTCGACGGCGAGACGCTGCTGACCGACGTGCCCATCACCTACTTGCTGTTCCTGGAGAAGCAGCTCGTCGACATCCTCACGTTCGTCCGCAAGCTGCCGACGCTCGACGCCGCGGAGTCGTGGGAGTACGACGCATCGGCCGACTGCTGGGCCACCGACCCGGTGCAGACCGTGCGCACCAAGAAGATCCCGCGCAACCACGTGAAGGCGGAGGCGACCGAGAAGCACCCGGCTCAGGTCGAGGTGTACTACGAGGACGTGGTCGTCGGGTACTGGAAGACGGTGAAGTTCTCCGGTGCGTTGCCGGCCAAGCGGATCAACGAACTGGTCGAGCGGGTGGAGAAGCTGCAGCAGGCGGTGAAGTTCGCCCGCGAGGAGGCCAACCACACCGAGATCACCCAGCGCCGGACCGGCGAGAAGATCTTCGGTTATCTGTTCGCCTGAGCCCGGAATCCTGCGATAGGCTGGCGTCGCGCAAGGAGCGCAGACTGAGACTGACACCGTGAGTCTGAACCAGGGCCCGGCCCAGTGGAGGTTCGATCCCTCCCCTCGCCATTCGCGGCGGGGTAGCCCAACCGGAAGAGGCATCCGGTCCCGCACTGAAGTTCACACTATCGCTCCAGTTTCAGTATTCGCCGCCGATCGCCAGATCGACCGGTTGCGGGCGAAACGCCGTTGAGATGCTGGTTCAATTCCAGCCGGCTCAGCTCGATGGGCCGTGGTCTAAAGGGATGACGCGACGGAACTGACGACTGATCCGCACCCTTGAACGTGCTGGTGTGCGAAATGGGCGGCACGCCGAGGCCCGGGGGAAGGCTACTCCCCCGGGCTTCACCATGCCGGGTGATGATCGGCCGAACGGTGGATCACAACCGGTGCCGACGGGGTTTACTCCAGATCATGGGAGTGTTGGACGGTAAAGCCGTGGTCGTCACGGGCGCCGGCCGCGGGCTGGGCCGCGCGTTCGCCTTGCACGCCGCGAAATCCGGCGCGGCGGTCGTGGTCAACGACATCGACGGGGTCGAATCGGTCGTTGCGGAAATCGAGGCCTTCGGCGGCAGAACGGTCGCCGGGCCACCGGATGTGACCGATCCGGCCCAGGTGCGTGCGCTCATCGACTTGTGCGTCACCGAGTTCGGCGCGATCGACGGCCTGGTGAACAACGCGGGCCTGCGGCACATGGCGCCGCCGTGGGAGGAGACCCCCGAGCGGATCCGGTCGCTGATCGAGGTCAACGTGATCGGCGCGATGTACTGCGGAACCGCTGCGGCGCAAGCGATGCACGCCCAGCGCAGTGGTGCGATCGTGAACATCGGCTCGCTGGCGATGCTCGGCCAGCGCACCACCGGGAC
>CBIMJO010000489.1:0-7052 GCA_966244135.1 uncultured Actinocrispum sp.
AGTCCGCAGGTCAGTGCCCGCGGATGGGGTTATCGGCACTCACAGGGTCGATCTGGTTCATGACGATGGTTTCGAAGCGCTGCAGGACGAGTGCCGCGAGCATCACCAGAATCGGTGTCAGGATGGGCAGCAAGAACCATGTCGCGCCGGTCACGGGTGCCCCAATCCGGAATCTCGTTGTGCTGAAAGGATTCGACTCGGCACCGTAGCTACCATCACGGCTCCTCACGTGAGCGTCAACCACGAAGTGGGCGCCGCCAGGGACCGGAGCGGGGACAGCGGGGAACTTTCTTCGGCAAGCTGCTTCATCGCTCGCACAACGAGATTGGGCTGATCTTGCGAGCCGCTCGTTCTCGCTCGAGAGTAGCCGGTATGTCAACCGGTCCGTGTTCGGTCTCGGTGACCGCGCGAGGTCCAGGCGCAAGTTGATGTCGTGATGAGAATACTGCGGATCCAGCCTGGGACGGTACCGCTGTTCACCCGCCACGGAACTGCCATGGTCCGCTTGCGAAAGGTTCAGGGAGACTCGTCTCGACCCGAATCGGGGCTGTTCCGCCGGACCTCCCGGCTGGTGTCGTGAAAGGCAGCCCACCAGACGCTCGGCACCGTGACCGGTGTGGCCGATCAACTTCCCGCTGGGTGCGATCAGCGCCGTCGCGCTGGCCGGTGTCGTCGTCGCCCTGGCCATACTGAGACGGGTCCGAACAGTCCTGGGCAGCAGCAGCGCCGAATGACCTGCCGCCGCAGACCTCGATCCAATTCATGCTGATCCCACGGTTGCGCGCGGTTTGCGGCAGTGGTGGGCGGGGCCGTGGTTGTGGCCGCTGACTGCGACGACGCCAGCGTCCAGCAGAGAGTGCATGAGTTTCAAGCTCCCACAGCCAGATGTCCTTGTGCTCGAGCAGCGCGACGCCGATCCCACCGACCATGCCACCGATCGCCTGGCACGCCGCGCACCCGCACCAGCCCAGCTGAGCGCCGACGGCGACTTCAGCGAAGACCGCGCCGTAGGCGCGGCAACTGATCGCGAGGTGGTTCTGAAACTCAGGGAAGAACTCGGGATCCAACGGCATTGTCCGGTGACGCGTTCGAGGCCAGGAGCGCGCGACCCGCTGTGAGGGCGTAGGGTCGGCGCAACAGCCCGGGACCCCGGCGTCATACTCACTCGATCAAGGGGTTTCCGGTGGCGCACCTCAAGTTGATCTCCGCTGGGCCGTTCGAGGGGATCGCGGAGCCCCATCAGAGCATTGTCGTGACCATCCTCGATGCCGTCGAGCAGGGCCTGTTCGGCGAGGCCGAGGCGGACATCCTGATTGACCGGGTCCGTGAGCTGGGTGTCAGGCCGGCGAACAGGCGATGACGCCACCACGTACGGACCTGATGGCGGCTCCGGCGTTGTCCGGGCCGGAACTGGAGTTGGTCGACGCGTACTGGCGGGCGGCGAACTACCTGTCGGTGGGGCAGATCTACTTGCTGGACAACCCATTGCTGCGCGAGCCGTTGCGGGCGGAGCACGTCAAGCCACGGCTGCTCGGGCACTGGGGCACGACGCCCGGGTTGAACCTGCTGTACGCGCACATGAACCGGGTCATCAACGACCGTGACCTCAACGTGGTGTACGTGACCGGCCCCGGTCACGGCGGCCCAGGGCTGGTGGCCAACGCTTATCTGGACGGCACCTACAGCGAGATCTACCCGTCGATCACCCGCGACGAGGACGGCCTGCGGGCATTGTTCCGCCAGTTCTCGTTTCCCGGTGGCATTCCCAGCCACGTCGCGCCGGAGACACCCGGTTCGATCCACGAGGGCGGCGAACTGGGGTATGCCCTGGTGCACGCCTACGGCGCGGCGTTCGACAACCCGGACCTGGTGGTGCTGTGCGTAGTGGGTGACGGGGAGGCGGAGACCGGCCCGCTGGCGGCGAGCTGGCATTCGAACAAGTTCCTCAACCCGGTGTCCGACGGTGCGGTGCTGCCGGTGCTGCACCTCAACGGGTACAAGATCGCCAACCCGACCATACTGGCGCGTATCCCGGAGGGCGAACTGGCCGCGTTGATGCGTGGCTACGGGTATGAGCCGCACTTCGTGACCGGTGACGATCCCATGCGGGTCCACGAGCTCCTCGCGGCCACGCTTGACCAGGTGCTGGACGATATCGCGGCCATCCAGCGCGGCGCCCGTACTGCCGTCGGCGAACCGCCTCAGCACGTGTTGTGGCCGGTGATCGTGTTGCGTACGCCAAAGGGCTGGACGGGGCCGAAAGCGGTCGACGGCGTCGCGGTGGAGGGTACGTTCCGCGCTCATCAGGTCCCGTTGGCCGAGACCCGCGCCAATCCTGAGCATCGCGCGCTGTTGGAACAGTGGATGCGTAGCTATCGGCCGGAGGAGCTGTTCGACCAGACCGGGCGCTTGATACCGCAGTTGCAGGCGCTCGCCCCGCAGGGGACGCGGCGGATGAGCGCGAATCCGCACGCCAATGGCGGGCGGTTGCTGCGCGAGCTGGCGATGCCGGACTTTCGCCGTTACGCGGTGCCCGTCGACCATCCAGCGACCGAGTTCAGCGAAGCCACCAAAGTGCTGGGTGGGTTCTTGCGCGACATCATCGCCGGCAACCCTGACCGGTTCCGGATCGTGGGGCCGGACGAGACCGCCTCCAACCGGCTCACCGCGGTGTTCGAGCAGACCGGTCGTGTCTGGTCGGCGGCCATGGTGCCCGGCGATGATCACCTGTCTCGCGATGGCCGTGTGATGGAGGTGCTGTCCGAGCACCTGTGCCAAGGCTGGCTGGAGGGATACCTGCTCACCGGCCGGCACGGCCTGTTCAACTGCTACGAGGCGTTCATCCACATCATCGACTCGATGGTCAACCAGCACGCGAAATGGCTCAAGACGACCCGCGACATCCCCTGGCGAGCGCCGATCGCGTCACTGAACTATCTGCTGTCCTCGCACGTGTGGCGCCAGGACCACAACGGTTTCTCCCACCAGGACCCGGGATTCATCGACCACGTGATGAACAAGAAGGCCGAGATCGTCCGGGTGTACCTGCCGCCGGACACCAACACCCTGCTGTCGGTCACGGACCATTGCCTGCGCAGCAGGCACTACGTCAACGTCATCATCGCCGGCAAACAGCCCGCGTTGACATTCCTGGGCATGGACGAGGCGAGCGCGCACTGCACCCGTGGGCTCGGGATCTGGCCGTGGGCCGGCAACACCGATGGCGAACCGGATGTCGTGCTGGCCTGCGCCGGTGACGTCCCCACGCTCGAGGCTCTGGCGGCCGTGGATCTGCTGCGCATCCATCTGCCCCACGTGAAGGTCCGGTTCGTCAACGTCGTGGACCTGATGCGGCTGCAGCCGGCCACCGAGCACCCGCACGGACTGTCCGATTCGGACTTCGACGCGCTGTTCACTACCGACAAGCCGGTGATCTTCGCCTATCACGGTTATCCGTGGCTGATCCATCGGCTGGCCTACCGGCGGACCAATCACCGCAACCTGCATGTGCGGGGGTACAAGGAAGAGGGCACCACGACCACGCCGTTCGACATGGCGATGCTCAACGACCTCGACCGCTTCCACATCGTCATGGATGTCATCGACCGCGTCCCGTCGCTGGGGAGCCGCGCTGCGCCACTGCGCCAGCAGATGGCGGACATGCGAATGGCGGCCCGCCGCTACACCCGTGAACACGGCGAGGATGATCCGGCGATCTCCGGTTGGACCTGGCCGGGCCGGAGCTGAGGCGATGCGGGTACTGGTCGTCAACGCCGGATCCTCCAGCCTGAAACTGCGTCTGCTCGACGAGCACGACACCGTCGAGCAGAGTGCGGACCTGCCCGCCGAGCCCGAGCCCGGCCGGCTCGGCGAGGTGCTGCGGGGCTGGCGTGAACCGGATGTGGCGGGTCACCGCATCGTGCACGGCGGAAGGCTTTTCCAGGGCCCGGTCGTCATCACCGGCACGGTGCGGGGGCGACTGCGGGACCTGACCGACCTCGCTCCGCTCCACCAGCCCAAATCCCTTGCCGCGCTGGACGCCATCACCGCGTGTCTGCCCGGCGTCCCCGCGGTCGCCAGTTTCGACACCGCGTTCCACACCACCATCCCGGCCGCGGCCGGGACCTATGCCGTGCCGCGGGTATGGCGCGACCGCTACGCGATCCGCCGGTACGGATTCCACGGGCTCTCGCACTCCTACTGCTCCCGCCGTGCGGCCGAACTGCTCGACCGGCCGCTGGTGGGCTTGCGGATCGTCACATGCCACCTGGGGTCGGGCGCGTCCCTCGCGGCTGTCCTCGACGGCCGCAGTGTGGACACCACCATGGGGTTCACCCCGCTGGAGGGCCTGGTGATGGCTACTCGTTGCGGCACTGTCGATCCTGGGTTGGTGCTGTGGCTGCAAGAGCACGAGCACCTGCCGCCACGCATGATCGCGTCCGCGTTGGAGCAACGTTCCGGCCTGGTCGCACTGGCAGGCACTGGCGACATGCGCGCGGTCGAGGCCGCCGTCGATCGCGGTGACCCGGACGCCGTACTCGCCCTTGACGTCTACATCCACCGTCTGGTCGGCGCGATCGCGTCGATGTGCGGGGCGGCCGGGGGATTGGACGTGCTGGTGTTCACGGGTGGCGTCGGCGAGCATTCGGCCGTAGTCCGACGGCGAGCTGCCGAACGCCTGGGCTTTCTCGGTGTCGGCGTCGACCCACAGCGCAATGAGAACGCGGTCGGCGATGGCGACATCAGCCCCGACGCGGCGAAGGTGAGAACAGTGGTGATCTCCGCCAGGGAAGACCTGCAGATCGCCCGGGAGGCACGCAGTTTGGGGCGATACTTGTGACAGTCCAAAATGTCGAAGTCGCCAAGCCGGTCGGCACCGGGATCACGGCCGCGGCCGCGCGACCCGCCGAGGACGTGCTCCACCAGTTCGGCGTGACCGCGGGCGTCGGCTTGTCCAACGCAGAAGTCCTGCTACGCCAGGAGAAGTACGGCCCGAACGCGGTATCGTCACATCTGGCCCGGCTGCTGCCGGTGCTCTGGCACCAGCTGCGGTCGCCGCTGCTCGGCTTGCTGCTGCTCGCCGCGATCGTGTCCTACTTCGTCGGCCAGCACAGCGACGCCATCATCATCGCGGTGATCGTAGCGGTGTCGGTCGGGCTGGGTTTCGTCAACGAATACCGGGCCGAGAAAGCCGCCGAGGCACTGCATTCGCGGATCCTGCACCGGACAGTCGTCATCCGCGGCGGGCAGGCGGCCACAGTGGACGTCACCACGCTGGTGCCCGGCGACCTGGTCGAGCTGCGGCTCGGCGACGTCGTCCCGGCGGACATCCGGCTGCTGGCGGCGACGGGCCTGGAGTGCGACGAGTCAGCGCTGACCGGCGAATCACAACTGGCCGAGAAGAACACCGCACAGGTCCCGCCGGGCACGCCGCTCGCCGAACTGACCGGCTGTGCCCTCATGGGCACCGTGGTGCACGCGGGCAGCGCCAGCGGCGTCGTCGTGGCCACTGGTGCGCACACCGAGTTCGGCGCCATCGCCGCCGGACTGAGCACGCACCAGCTCGACACCCAGTTCCAGGTCGGGCTGCGCCGCTTCTCGATGTTGCTGGTGTATGTGGCGGGCGCGTTGACCACGACGATCTTCGCGGTCAACGTCGTACTGAGCCGGCCGATCATCGACGCTCTGCTGTTCTCACTGGCGATCGCGATCGGCATCACGCCACAGCTGCTGCCCGCAGTCGTGTCCACCAGCCTCGCCGCTGGATCACGACGCATGATCCAGCGCAGGGTGCTGGTCAAACGGATGGTGTGCATCGAGGACCTGGGCGACGTCGACGTGTTGTTCACCGACAAGACCGGCACCCTCACCGAAGGCCACATCGCCTACGAACGGGCCATCCCCTTCGGTGACAACGACGTCGGCACGGTCCTGGAGTGGGGACTTCTCTGCACGGAGCCGATGGCGGGCAACCCGCTTGACGAGGCGCTGTTCCACTCCACCGCGGTGTTCAATACCGCGGTGTTCAGTGTGCCTGGACGTACCCGGCTGGCGGTACTCCCGTTCGACCACGAGCGTCGCATGATGTCGGTGCTGGTTCAGGACACCGCGGGCCAATTGACCTTGGTCACCAAGGGCGCGCCGGAGACGGTCCTGGACCGTTGCGTCGAGGTGCCAGCCGCGGCACGTGCCGCGTTGGATGCCGAATTCGCCGCCGGAAACCGGGTGGTCGCCGTGGCCATCCGGCCGGCTCCCGAGAATCGTCAGCCTACTGTCGAAGACGAACGTGGCCTGCGACTGGTCGGGCTGCTGGTGTTCCTCGACCCGCCCAAGAAGGACGCCGCGGAGGCGCTGAAACGTCTGGACGGCCTGGGAATCACGGTGAAAGTCGTCACCGGCGACAACCCCGCGGTGGCCGTCAGGGTCTGCCGTGACCTTGGACTGCCCCAAGGCGGCGCGTTGACCGGTGTCGACATCGAGGCCCTCGACGACACCCAACTCGCCGCTGCCATCACGCAAACCACTGTGTTCGCCCGAGTCACGCCCGAACAGAAAGCCCGCATCGTGCGCGCCCAGCGTTACAGCGGCGGTGGGGTGGCCTTCCTCGGCGACGGAGTCAACGACGCGCTCGCGCTGCACGCGGCCGACGTTGGTATCTCCGTCGACTCGGCCACTGATGTCGCCAAGGACGCGGCCGACGTCATCCTGCTGGAGAAGGACCTCGGCGTGCTCGCCGACGGCGTGGTCGAAGGCCGCCGGATCTTCGCCAACACCATCAAGTACGTGCTCATGGGCACATCCAGCAACTTCGGCAATATGGCCTCCGCCGCGGGCGCGTCGCTGTTCCTGCCGTTCCTGCCGATGCTGCCGTCCCAGATCCTGCTCAACAACCTGCTCTACGACGCCAGCCAGCTCGCCATTCCCACGGACAACGTCGACGAGGGGCAGTTGCGCCGGCCGTCGCATTGGGACATCGCGTTCATCCGTCGTTTCATGGTCTGCTTCGGTCCGCTGAGCTCCGTGTTCGACTTCGCCACGTTCGCGGTGATGCT
>CBIMJO010000490.1:0-7043 GCA_966244135.1 uncultured Actinocrispum sp.
TGTTGGCCAGGTATAGCCCAAGTCCGCTGCCGTAGTGGGCGAGCCGGTCGTAGTTCGCCACGCCGACGCCCTGATCGCCGGCCTCCCGGCCGGTCACCGACGAGTAGACCGTCCACAGTAGAGGGAGCAGGAACAGTACGGCCAATGCGGCACTCGTGACGTGGAAACCCGCTCTGCGCACGGCCGTCACCGCCCTTCCCGGCGGATCAGCCGCATCTGGGCGACATTCACCACGATCAGCACGGCCAGCGTGGCCACCGAGACCGCGGCCGCCCGGCCGAGATCCTGCGACAGGAACGCCTCGCGATAGATGTCGATCACGACGGTCGCGGTGTCGTGACGGCCGCCGGTGAGGATGAAGAACTGGTCGAACGCGAGCAGCGAGCCGGTCAGCGACAGCACCATGGTCAGCGCGAGCGTCGGCCGCAACAGGGGCAGCGTGACCCGCCACATGATCTGCCAGCGGTTCGCGCCGTCGATCCGCGCGGCCTCGTAGAGCACCGGGTCGATGCTCTGCAGGCCGGTCATCAGGATGAGCATGTAGAACCCGGCGAACCGCCAGGTGATCATGCCGACCGTGGAGCCGAGCGCGCTGCCGTTGGACCCCAGCCAGTCCACCCGCCCCAGCCCGAGGACCTGGACGACCTGGTTGAGCGGGGACGCGTCGGTGTTGAACAGCCCGTAGAACAACAGGCTCGTCGCGGCCAGCCCGACCGCGCTGGGCAGGAAGAAGATCGTGCGGTAGGCGCCGACCCGTTCGTGCTGCATCAGCAGGGCCAGGCCGAATGCGACGAGTCCCAGCACGATCGTGGTGACCGCGGTGTATTTCAGCGTGAACCAGACCGCTCGCAGGAACAGCGGATCGTCCAGGGCGCGGTAGTTCTCGACGCCGTTGGGTGCGGACGCCCCGATCAGCGGCCAGTGGTTGACCGACATCCACACCATGAGCACCAGGGGGATGACGAACAGCACCGCCACCAGCACGGCCATCGGCGCCGCGTACAGCAGCCCCAGCCGCCGCCGGTGGCGGCCGATCGACGCGCCACGGCGGGGTGTCGGCGCCGGGGAGGCCGGCGCCGACAGCCGGGGAGGGGACAACGACACCACGGTCAGCCGCCGCTGGACAACGAGTCGGTGATGGCCCCGTTGTGTTGCCGCAGAACCGATTCCACGTCACCACCGCTGAAGACGGCATCGATCACCGTCGCGGTCCACGGGCCGTTCGTGTCATTGAACGTCTTACCGAAGTTGACCGAGATCGGCGTCTGGCCCTGGCTCGCCAGCCGGTTGAACACGCCGAGCCGTGGATCCTGCTTGGCGTAGGTGTTGTCGGCCAGATCGGAGCGGACGGTGATGTTCTTGCTCTTGGCGACCGACTCCACCTGCGCGTTCTCCGAGAGCGTCCAGGAGATGAAGTCCCATGCGGCGGCCGCGTGCCGGCTGTTGGCGCTGATGCCGAGCACGTCACCGCCGACGAACGAGGAGCTTCCGCCGGTCAGGCCGGGGATCGGCGCGACCCCGACCTGCAGGTCCGGGCCTTCCTTGATGCCCTGCAACGCGGTGGCGCCCATGGGCTGGATGCCGACCTTGCCCTCGCCGAACAGCTGCGTCCAGGTGGGTCCGGACTCGTTCTTCGCCGAGGCGGGCACGACCTTGTCGTCGTAGAGCCGGCGGAGCACCGAGTACACCTTTGCGGCGACCGGGTTGTCTATTGTGGACGCTGTGCCCTGCTCGTTGAGCACGGTGCCACCGGAGGCCCAGATCATCGGCCAGCTGGTGAACAACTGGCAGCCCGGGCAGGCGCCGCCGAAGAAGTAGCCACTGACGTCCCCGCCGAGGCCCTGGATCTTCTTCGCCGCGGCCACGATCTCGTCCAAAGTGGCCGGTGGCTTGGCCGGGTCAAGGCCGGCCTTGGTGAACAGGACCTTGTTGTAGAACACCGCGGACAGGTCGATGTCGTGGGGGACGGCGTAGTTCTTTCCCTGGTAGTTGGCGGCCTTCATGTGCGCGGGAGCGAGCGCGGCCTTGAACTGCAGCTGGTTCACGCGTGCGGTGATGTCCAGGTACACGCCCTTGGCTGCGTAGTTCGGCGCGTACACCACGTCCGCGGCCAGGACGTCCGGCAGCTGCTTGGCACCCGCCGCGGTGCCGACCTTCTGCTGGTACGAGTCGGCCGGGAAGACCGTCAGCTGGACCTTGTTCTTGTGGCCGGCGTTGTAGGCGTCGATCAGGGTCTGGCTGAAGGTGGCGGTCGGCGCGCGGGTCCACATGGTGATCGTGGTGCCGTCGTCGACCGACCCGGTGTCCCCGGCCGAGGTGGCCGACGGACCGCTCTGACAGGATGTTAGCGCTAACACAACCAAGAGGGCGATCACCGCACGGGCGTGCGAAGTCATCTTTTCTCCTAACGGCCGCTGACGCTCGCGGGCTTCGCGGAGATTCGGAAACCGGTTGCCGACAAGCTAGGACAGCCGTCGCGGCGGTGTCAAGGACCTTGTTTCCGCCATGTGACAGCGGTAGTTTCGGCAGACTGCGGCGCCCGTCGCGAGGTACTGTGCGGTCATGCCCGCGCGGAAAATCACGGAAACTCCCGGAAACGACCGGCCCGCGACGATCTCCGACGTCGCCCGGCTCGCCGGGGTGTCGGCGGGGACCGTCTCCAAGGCGCTCAACGGCCGCGGCACGCTGCGCACCGAGACCCGCCGCCGGGTGCTGGCCGCCGCGGAAGAGCTCGGCTTCCAGCCCAACCGCGCGGCCGTCGCGCTGAACTCCGGCCGGACCTACACGGTCGGGATGATCACCACCGACACCATCGGCCGGTTCAGCATCCCGCTGCTGATGGGCGCCGAGGACGCCCTGGGCGCGGGCGAGATGTCGGTGTTCCTCTGCGACGCGCGCGACGATCCCATCCGCGAGCAGTACTACCTGCGGACGCTGCTGTCCCGCCGGGTCGACGGGATCATCGTCACCGGCCGCCGCACCCAGGCCCGCCCGCCGCTCGGCACCGGCCTGCCGATCCCCGTGGTGTACGCGTTCATCAGTTCCACCGACCCGGGCGACTGCTCGGTCGTGCCGGACGAGGAAGGCGGCACCCACAAGGCGATCGACCACCTGCTCGCCGTCGGCCGCCGCCGGATCGCCCACATCACCGGCCCGGAACACCACCATTCGGCCGCCGTCCGGGCCGCCGCGGCGGCTTCCCGGCTCCACGCATCCGGGCTGGACCTCGCGGGTGCCCCGTTGTTCGGCGAGTGGAGCGAGGCCTGGGGCAGGCAGGCCGCGCGGATCCTGCTCACCACCTCCAGCGACTTCGACGCCGTCTTCTGCGGCAGTGACCAGATCGCCCGCGGCGTGGCCGACGCCCTGCGAGCCGCCGGCCGGCGGGTACCCGACGACGTCGCCCTCGTCGGCTTCGACAACTGGGACGTCATGGCCCTGGCCTGCCAGCCCCCGCTCACCAGCGTCGACATGGAACTGGAGAAACTCGGCCGGCACGCCGCCGGCCTCCTGCTGGCCGCCATCAACGGCGCCCCCTCCCCCGGCCGCCACATCCACCCCTGCCGCCTGGTCATCCGCGAGTCCACCAGCGGCTAGGTCACCTTCCCTGCGGGTGCAAGGTGACCAGGACCAGCGCATCCAGCAGGCGCAACCAGTCGGGTTCGCTGAGGTCCCGGCCCGCGATCTCGGCGAACCTCGCCAGAACGGTCAGGATCCGCGCCGCCAAGCCCGCCGGGTCCTCGCCAAGAGCATCAGCCATGAGGTGAACGTCGCGCCGGAACCGCGCGCCGCGACCAAGCCGAACCAGAGCGGCGGGCAGGGCGACGGCCGGCGTATCGGGTTCGGCCGCGTCCTCGGTGACGAACCCGATCGCGGCCCGTGTACCCAGTGCCTGGGCGATCCTGCCGAGCGCGTCCACGGTGGGGTTTCCCCGGCCGTTCTCCAGGTTCGCCACGTAGGGAACGGACAGACCCGCGTCGGTGGCCACCGCGGCGACGGTGCGCCCACTCGCCGCCCGCAGCGCCCGCAGTCGCTGCCCAAGCTGACGCTTGTCCATGTACCTCCGCCCACTGTCTTGACAAGATAGCAACCCCGCTAGCTATCTTCACAGAATACAGCCCTGGGGGGTGGTGCCGTGCTCGAGGCACTGCGGATCCGCGACTTCCGCTTGCTCTGGTTCGCCCGGCTGGTCAGCCAGCTTGGCTCATGGCTGCTGGTCGTCGCGGTGCCCGCGTACGTGTTCACGCTGACCGGTTCGCTCGCCGCGACCGGCCTGACGCTGGCCGCGGAGTTCCTCCCGCCGCTGATGCTGGGCCCGATCGCCGGCGTGCTGGCCGACCGATGGGACCGGCGGCGAACCATGATCGGCGCCGACGTCGCCAGAGCCTCGGCCGTCGCGTTGCTGTCGCTGGCCCGCGCACCCAGCGACATCTGGCTGGTCTATCTCGCGCTGGTGGCCGAAAGCGTGGGCACCGTGGCGTTCCAGCCCGCCGCGCGGGCGCACATTCCAGCCGTCGTGGGCACCGGGAGGACGCTCAGCAGCGCCAACGCCCTGAACGCGATCACTGATGGCGCGGTGCGGCTCGCCGGTGCCCCGCTCGGCGCCGTCCTGCTCGGCTGGGCCGGATTCGAGGTGCTCGTCTGGCTGGACACCGGCACCTACCTGGCATCAGCCGCGGCCATCCTGTTCACAGATCGGCTCACCGGTCCCACCAAGCGATGTCCTGACCGCGTCGACCGCGTCCTGGCCGAGTTGCGCCGAGGTATGACGTTCGTGCGCGCGGAGCGGACGGTGCTGGCATTGCTGATGGTCAACACCCTGTTCCTGGGAGCCAATGCCTGCCTGACCGCGTTGCTGGTCCCCTTCGGTGTCCTCACCTTCGGCGGCAGCGGGCCGATCGGACTCGTCATGTCGGCGTTGGGGATCGGATTCCTGCTCGGCGCGCCGGCCATGCGCGTGCTCGTCGACCGGATGCCACCCGCCTACTTGATCGGCGGCACGCTCGCGGCTGCCGGAACCGGCTTCATGCTGCTGTTCTCCGCCAGCACAGTGACGGCAGCGCTGTGCTCGGCCGTGCTGGTCGGTGCGGCCGGTTCGATGGCCCTGGGCGCCACACAGACAACGCTCCAGCGTGTGACTCCAAACGAGGTTCTCGGCCGGACCAGCGCCGTGATGTTCACCGGAGAGGCCATGGCCACGTTCGCCGGCGCAGTGGCGGGACCTGCCGCCGCACAGGCACTGTCGATGACGTGGACCGCCTATCTCGCCGGGGTGATGACCGTCCTGAGTGGAATCACCGCGACCGTTCTGCTACCGAGGAAACCTGTTGCCCAGGACCGCGGCAGCACGAGCTGAAACGCGTCCGTCGACTGTCCACAACGGACCCATTACGCCACTATGGATTTTCCTCGTGTAGGTTCGATGGCACGAAGACCTTTCGGGGAGGCCTGCGTGGAGTGGATCAGCGATCCGGCGATCTGGGTTGCGTTCCTGACCTTGTTGTTGCTGGAGATCGTGCTCGGGATCGACAACGTGGTGTTCATCTCGATCCTGTCCGACCGGCTGCCGGAGGCGCAGCGCAAGCGGGCGCGGATGATCGGGCTGAGCCTGGCGCTGGTCACCCGGCTGCTGCTGCTCGCCGCGCTGTCGTGGGTGGTGGGGCTGACCGCGGCGTGGTTCACCCTGTTCGGTCACGAGATATCCGGCCGGGACGCGATCCTGCTCGCCGGCGGGATCTTCCTGCTCGTCAAGGCGATCCGCGAGATCCACCACAGCTTCGAGGGCGCGTCCGGCGGCAAACCCCGGGTGGTGGCGTCACTGGGCAAGGTCATCGTGCAGATCGTGCTGCTGGACATCGTGTTCTCGCTCGACTCGGTGATCACCGCGGTCGGCATGGTGGACGAGCTCGCGGTGATGGTGGCCGCGGTGATCGTCTCGATGGTGATCATGCTGCTGTCGGCGGGCGCGATCAGCGGGTTCGTGCAGCGCCATCCCACCGTGAAGATGCTGGCGCTGGCGTTCCTGGTCCTGATCGGTGCGAGCCTGGTCGCCGAGGGCTTCGACGCGCACGTTCCCAAGGGGTACATCTACGGTCCGATCGCGTTCTCCATTCTGGTCGAGCTGCTGAACCTGCGCATGGGTGCGCTGAAAGCCAAGCGCGCGGCGGAGGAACAGGACAAGGCTCCGGTGGAATGACGCAGTCCTGCCGATGAGGAGTGGAAGTGGTCGGCAGGACTGCGCCGGACCGGATGGAGCCCAAATGTTGGCGCTAACATCTTTGCGATGCGAGAACCCTTGGTCGTGTCCTGGGCTCCACCCGGTTGCCTGGTCACTCCTTGCAGGACTTGCCGTTGTTGATGCAGTCGACCACACGGCTCATGATGGCCTGCGACATCACGTTCGCGAAGTCGTCGTGGTCGCTGAACGGGTTGTGCTTCTCCTGCGGGAAGGAGTCCACTTTGTACTGGCCCTTCACCTGGACGTCGTGCGGGATGTTGTAGGTCAGCGTCACCCGCAGCTCTGGCACCGCCTTGAAGCCGTTGCGGCACTTGCCGTTCTGGTCGGGGTAGACGATGTGGTCGCGGTGGTTGGCGCTGTCGGTGTTCTTGCCGTCCCAGCAGCTCGGGAAGTCGTGGATCCGCTTGACCTTGCTGCCCTCCGGGCAGATCGGGTACTTGTTGATCAGCACGCGGTCCTCGAACCCGCTGCAGGTCCACGAGTCACGGGCGTTCTTCGGGCCGTTGGTGGACACCTTCGCGTCACCGTAGAGGATCCGCAGGAACTTGGGCATGGCGGTGACCTTGCCGGCCGGGTTGCCGCGGAAGGTCAGCTCGGCCTTCTCCGGCCGCTGGATCTCGCCGTCGTTGCCCTCCAGCTCGTTGTTGTCCGACTCGTCCGCGCCGCCCTTGAGCCCGCACGGAGCCAGGCGGTCCAGGCCCTGCGGCTTGGCGGCATTGCGGCCGATGGCGATCGCGATCCGGTCGATCGTCGCCACCCGCTTGTCCTTCAACGGGCCGAGGATCGCGTTCTGCACGAAGTTCGCGCC
>CBIMJO010000491.1:0-7037 GCA_966244135.1 uncultured Actinocrispum sp.
GTTCTTGAGGGGGCATCATCCCGCGACTGTGGACGCGATGGTGTATGCGGATGGGATCACGCTGGCTGCGGATGCGGCGGCTGTTGCGGAGGCGCTGGATCCCGCGGGTGTGGACATGATCGGGCACGATATCGGGGCTGGGATGGTGGGGAGGGTTGCTGCTGCGTGGCCGGAGCGGGTTCGGGGAGTGGTGACGATGTCGGTTCCGCCGCCGGCTGTGCTGCCTTCGGTGCTGGCGGATCCGGCGCAGCAGAAGCGGTTCTTCTATGTGTGGTTGTTTCAGTTGGCGGTCGGCGAGGTGATGTTCACGCCTGATCTTGTTGAGTACCTGTGGAAGACGTGGTCACCCAGTCTTGATGCTGGGGAACATCTGGTGCGGGCCAAGGAGTTCTACGCGGATGCAGCCATCAAGGCCAACGCGTTGCGGGTCTACCGCGGCAACTTCGACACCAGCCTGCACGATCCCGCGCTCAAGGACCTTGCTGTACGTACAGAATCGCCCGCGAGCATTCCGATGCTGGTGCTCGCGGGCGATGAGGATGGCTGCATTCCGCCGGACAAGTACAACGACGCCGGGATGGGGCTGGCAGCGGGCAGCCGTGTTGATGTTGTTGCTGGCGCGGGCCACTTCATCCACCTCGACCGTCCCGACGAAGTGGCCCGCAAGGCCTTGGACTGGTTCAGAGCACCGAGCGCGGGAACTCCGGCTTCGGGTTGAACTTGATGCCCTCGACCAGCTTCTTGAACAGCTTCGCCTGCAGGCCCAGGGGCACCCGCCCGTGGCGCAGGCCCTGAGCGAGGCGCAGGACGAACTTGGCCGCCGCCACCGGGTTCTCGTGGTGCAGGCGGAACGAGGTCTCGTTGCGCACCCCGTACTCGAACTTCCACAGGTTCGACTCGTTCACGTCGGCGAAGTTCACACCGCGGTTGGTGCCCAGGTCGTGCACGACGGTGCTGGTCAGCACCTGCACACCGGGGCCCGCCTGGGTGACCCGGAGGGTGTACTCCTGGTCGTCGAACCAGATGAAGTAGTCCTTCAGCGGCAGGCCGAACCGGGTCAGCGTCCACCGCGGGAACAGCACCGAGACGAACGAGCAGTGCGTCACCAGGACGTTCTGCTGGCCCTTGGCGATCAGCCGGCCCCAGTCCCAGGTGGTGCCCGGATTGTTCATCTCGCAGATGCTGCCGTCCACCCACTTGACCAGGGAGCAGGCGTAGGGCAGCTTCATGCCCATCGACTCCTCGGCCTTGCCCAGGCCGTTGACCAGCTCCTCGAGCGCGGTCTTGTCGGCGTAGCAGTCGTCGTCCATGATCCAGACGAAGTCCGCGCCGAGCTCGTAGCCGCGGGCCATGCCGGCGGCGAACCCGCCCGCGCCGCCGGTGTTCTCCGACAACGAGACCACCACGACCTCGGAGTGCTTCTTGGCGAACTCGGCCAGGTACTCACCGGTCCCGTCCGTGGACGCGTTGTCCACCACCACCAGCCACGCCGGCCGCAATGACTGGTCGAGGACGTGGTCGAGCACCTTGACCAGCTTGTCCTTGCGGTTGTAGGTGACTACGACGGCTGCGACGTCGTTCACGAATTCCATCCCTTGTAGAGGTCCTGGGTCCACGATCTGGCGTCTGGCAACTTAGCGAACGCCTCGGCCTTGGCCGCCTGCTGGGTCAGCCATTCCTGACGGCGGGCCGGTGAGGCCGCCATGGCCGCGATGCGGGCCGAGGCGGCACGGATGAAGGGGTACGGGTGGCGCGGGCAGAGCAGTTCGTCGGCCACCAGCGAGGCCTGCGAGCCGACGTCGGCGGAGATCACCGGCACGCCCGCGGCCGTGGCCTCGAACGAGGTCAGCGTCAGGCCCTCGTTGTCCGAGGAGATCACCAGCACGTCCGCGTCGGTCAGGGTCCGGCTGACCGGCTGGTCCGGGCCGCGCAGCTCGAGCACGTCGCTCAGACCGAGCCGGGCACGCAGGGCGTGCACCTCGTCGGTCAGCTCGCCGTCGCCGTGCATGATGAACTTCACCGGCAGCTCGCCCTTGAGCTTGGCGGCCAGCTTGAGGAACAGGTACGGGCGCTTCTGCTGGGTGAACCGGCCGACGAAGGCCACCGTGAACGGCCCGTCGCCCTTCTCGGCGGCCTGGGGCGCTATGCCGGTCACGGTCAGGTTCGCCAGCGTGGCCAGCTTGACCTTGGCCTCCGGGATGCCCTGCCGGCCCACGAGGTAGTCGCGCAGCTGCGGGGAGATCACGTGGTGCACGTCGATCATGTTCGACATCCGCACGGCGACGTCCACGAACCCGCCGTTGCGCCACTCCAGCACGTGCAGCGAGTCGACCACCGGCATGTCCGGGCGGACCGACCGGATCCACGGCAGCCGCTGGTAGAGCCAGCTGCAGTGGTGCACGTGCACACCGCGCACGTCGAACGCCGACAGGATGCCGTTGAGGAACGCGGCCTCCTGCTCCTGCAGCAGCGGCTGGGTCAGCGGCACGACCACCGCGCCGTCCAGCTCCGGCCGGGTGATCCACTGGTGGGTGGAGTCGCGGTCGGTGATCACGATCGGGGTGAGACCCGCGTCCTTGGCCATCTTCACCGACTCGAGCGCCCACCGCTCGGCGCCGCCCATCTCCAGCCAGTGCATGCCGAACAGCACCGCGGGCGTCTTGCCCATCGGCACCGCCGAGGCGCCGCGGTCCAGCCGGACCGGGCTGTGCCGGGGCACGTCCTTGGCGCGGTAGCGCTTCTCCGTGACGTCGGTGCGCAGCTGGCGCAGGGCGTCGAACTGGACCGGCACGGTGAACCGCACCGCCCGCCGCGCCGCGCCGAGCACGCCCGGCAGCCGGTGGTACCCGGACATGACCTGTGCGCGGCCGCCCACGTCGACCGCGAGGTCGATCAGCCCGTCGGTGTCCGAGAACGCCGACGTGGTGTGCACCAGGCTGCGGAACACCATGGAACCGACCACTTCGCGGTCGTCGTCCCACTCGATGCCGTGCACTTCCTCGTCGGTCAGCGACGGGAAGGTGCCCTCCGGCCCGCGCAGCACGGTGAACCGGAAGGTGCGCCCGGGGGAGGCCAGCGAGTGGAAGTTCGCCGCGCCCACCACCAGCCGGCGCTCGCGCTCGTCGAGCAGGCCGTCGCCGGTCAGGCCGACGCCGCTTTCGTCGAGCAGCTCGAACGTCAGATGCGGCTGCAGTTCTCCTGAAGTCATGTCCCTCAGTGGTCTCACGGAAGTCGAATGGCTGGCAGTCTATTTCATCGCCGATTGCGGTTAACCGGCTTATGGAGTTGTGAAAAAATGCGGTGCCGAATAACTCACAGCTGGACCCTGTACACCCGGACATCCGTATTCTCGTAGACCAGGCGCAGCGACCGCACCCCGTCGAGGGCCGCCAGGCCCGGCGCCCGACTGACGGTCGGGCTGGCGAAGCCGCTTCCAACATATACGAACTGGATGTTGGCGGCACGCACGATCGCCCGCACCTCCGCATTGGTGTCCAGCTGGTCGAATTTCTCGTACAGCATGGTGCGGTCCGGGCCGATCACCGGGAACTCGTTCGGCACGGTGACCGGGTAGCCGAACAGCGGCCGGACGCCGTCCAGCGCCCACATCCAGGCCGAACCGTCGACCGGGTCGTTCATCACGACGGCACCGGGCGGCACCAGGGTGCGCAGCTCGGCCATGCCGACGCGCTCCTCGCTGGTCACGGTCGGGCCGTTGCCGTAGGCCCGCTGGATCGCGTTGGCGTTGCGCCGGGCGTACAGGCCGTGGCCCAGCAGGCCGATCACCAGCCCGATCACCACCAGGACCGCGCCGCGGGCCAGGATCGTGCTGCTCAGCCGCGGGCGCAGCCGGGCCACCCAGCCGGCGACGGCGTCCCGCACGACCACGATGCCGTGCCCGACCAGCACCACCTGGGCGATGGTGACCAGGGCGGCGAACCGCCAGGCGTCGTTCCACCACGGGTTGGTCAGCAGTGACACCAGCCAGCCCTTGTAGCTGGCCGCCAGCACGAACAGGAACGCGAAGAACAGGCCGCCGCCCATCAGCCAGCGCAGGCCGGCCAGCTTGCGGATCGCGACCAGGCCCACCACCGCGGCCGCGGCCAGCAGCCACTGCGGCTCGGTCACGTAGTTGAAGAACAGCAGCTGTCCCAGGGTCTGCCCGGGGGTGCCGATCTCCGGCCAGGACACGTTCAGCACGCCCGCCGCCTTGGTAGCGGCCAGGTACTGCGGGATCGCGTACAGCCCGGCCAGGATGCCCAGCGACACCAGCGTGCGCAGGTCGAGCAGCGGCACCTTGCGCAGCGAGATCCAGCGGAACACCAGGTAGAAGAAGCAGAACACGCCGGTGGCCAGCGCGGCGCTCGGGTGCAGCGCGGCCAGGCCGATCGCCGCGAGCGCGGTCAGCACGATCAGCTCGGCCCGGCGGCTGCGCATCGTCGCCAGGAACAGGGCGAGGAAGCCGGGCACCATCACCACGCCCGCGCCGAACGGCCACAGCGGGCCGAAGAACAGCAGGCCGTAGGGCATGGCCGCCGCGGAGGCCGCGGCCACCGCGCTCGCCGCGGCCAGCGCCGGGCGGCCGTTGCCGACCCGGACCAGACCGGCGATCAGCAGCGCGAAGAACCCGGCGTACAGGCCGCCGTAGATGTTCACCAGCTCGTTGACCGGCAGCTCGTGCAGCTGCAGCACGGTGGCGCCGACGACGTGGTATCCGTTGGGGTAGAAGAAGTCCTTCTTGCCCGGGGCGTTCAGCGCGGACAGCGCGCTCGGCGCGGACTGGCCCGAGTCGGCGATGTAGCGCGTCCCGTTGCTGTGGATCATCGCGTCCCAGAACTGGTGGACGCCGGTGAACGACTCGGTCGCCTTCGACATCACCAGCAGGCCCAGGCCCGCGGCGAACAACACGCCCGCGGCCACGCCCGCGTGGTGCTGCCAGCGCCACGGCAGGCCCGGCAGCTCAACGGGCTCCTGGGCACGGCCGAACCAGCGTTGCGCGGCGAGCCGGACCAGGAACACCAGCACGGCGAGCACCACGGCGGAGCCCAGCAGCACCCACACCGACCAGCGCGCGAACAGGCCGGGCACCAGCGGCGAGGCCAGGCCGACGACACCGAACGTGAGCACCGGCGCGGCACTGGCGAGCAGCCAGCCGCGCAGGCCACCGGCGGCGCCGATGATCAGTCCGGGCACCATCAGCACCAGGACGAAGAGCACAACTGTCACCAGTTGGGTTGCGGTCATCTAACCGGGTCCTCCCAGCACGGTCATCTGGCCAGCAACTTCTTCAGCAGGGTGCCGGCCGGCACGAAGTGGTCAGGCGTGTTCGTGCACCGGGGTGGGCACGTCGAGCGCGGTCGGCTTGGCCGAGGTGTCGATCTGCGGCGTCGGCCGGACCGGGGGCTTGGTCATGGCGCGCATCGCCTTGCGCGCGGGTTCCTCCACGAAGCGCCACATCAGGTACGCGCAGACCAGCGCGACCACCGGCAACGCCAGGAAGACCACCTTGGTCTGGATGGTGTGCACGGGCAATAC
Source organism: uncultured Actinocrispum sp. (assembly GCA_966244135.1). GTDB lineage: Bacteria > Actinomycetota > Actinomycetes > Mycobacteriales > Pseudonocardiaceae > Kibdelosporangium. Next base: position 5,536 of record CBIMJO010000491.1, read on the forward strand.
GTCGGTCCACTGCGTCTGGATCCACCAGACCGGCTCGATCAGCAGCATGTGCACCAGGTAGAGGCTGTAGGAGATGTACCCGCCGAGCACGAACGGGCGCGTCGAGAACAGCCGCGAGATACCGCGGTCGGAGATCGACAGCGCGATCAGCAGCGGCGTGAACAGGAAGCTCGCCAGCACGTAGTAGCGCTCGTGGCCGGTGTACCAGGCGCCGTAGAGGATCCCGAGGATGCCCAGGATGAACAGCGCCGAGCACCAGGTGGCGATCGTGTCGTTGCGCCTGGACTTGGCGATCCGCCGGGCCAGCAGGCAGGCGATCCCGCCGGCGACGAACGAGCCGAGCAGCCGCAGCACCCACAGGTAGGGCGCGTAGAGCGTGCCGGTGACCATGGCCAGCAGCACCGCGGGCAGCAGGGCGATGATGCCCATCACGACCAGGTGGCGGATCCGCAGCACCCAGGTCAGCCGCAGCAACAGCAGCGCGATGAACGGGAACAGCAGGTAGACCAGCCACTCGCAGCTGATCGACCAGGCCGGGCCGTTCCAGGTCACCCGGTCGGAGGTGGGCTCGTTCCACATCACGACCATGAACACCTGGCGCAGGTAGCTCATCGGGGAGAAGTCGGCCGGCTCGACCGGGTCGGTCGCGCCGCGCAGCGCCAGCAGGCCGTGCCAGATCAGCGCGATGTTCAGCGTGACGAAGTACACCGGCCAGACGCGGGCCAGGCGCGCCCAGACGAACTTCGTCATGGCGCTGCGCTTGAGCCGCTCGCCCATCCGGTCGACGTAGTTGAGGGTCAGCACGAACCCGCTGAGCGCGAAGAACAGGTCGACGCCGAGGTCGCCGTGGGTCAGCAACGGCCCGAGCGCGTCATGCAGCCACGGGAACTCCGTTTCCAGGTTGCCGTGGATGTGGAACAGCACGACCCAGAGCGCCGCGATGATACGCACCCCGGTGAGTGGGAGAATCTCTCCGGTCCGGCTGGTGTTGTGGGGCGTGCCCACCTCGGTGCGATCCGACACGAGCGTGACTGGAACGTCCATTTCCGACGCCGTTGACGCCGTCCCCGTCAACACTGTCCGGCAGCGGACGGCTATATGAGCATCAGTTCCATGAAAGGCCCACGATGAGCACAGACCCCGCGGTGCCCGAGTCCGCGCCGAAGGCGAGCCGGCGCGCGGTCATCATGACGTGGCTCAAGCGCGTGCTGCTGGTCGTCGTGCTCGCCGTGGCCGTCTACCAGCTGGTCAAGCAGTGGCCCGAGGTGTCGCACACGCTGTCGCAGCTGCCCTGGCCCTCGGTGGTGCTGTCGTTCCTGGCCGCGCTGCTCGGAATCCTGCTGGGCCCGCTGGCCTGGCGGGTCATCCTGGCCGACCTGGGCACGCCGGTCCGCCGCACGGACGCCTCGATGATCTTCCTGGTCGGCCAGCTGGGGAAGTACATCCCCGGCTCGGTGTGGGCCTTCCTGCTGCAGATGGAGCTGGGGAAATCCGCGGGAATC
>CBIMJO010000492.1:0-7029 GCA_966244135.1 uncultured Actinocrispum sp.
GGCACGATCCGGTCGAACGCCGAGAGGTCGGCGTTGCAGTTGATCTCGAACCCATGCATGGTCACGCCGCGCTGCACGCGGATGCCGATCGCGGCGATCTTGCGCTCCGGGCCGCGGTCGTCGGCGGACAGCCACACGCCGCTGCGGCCCTCGACCCGGCCGGTGGCCAGGCCCAGCCGCGCGCACACCGCGATCAGGGCCTCCTCGATCCGGCGCACGTACTGCACGACGTCGATCGGGTCGGCCAGCTTGATGATCGGGTACCCGACCAGCTGGCCCGGGCCGTGCCAGGTGATCTTGCCGCCGCGGTCGACGTCGATCACCGGCGTGCCGTCGGCCGGGCGCTCGTCCGGGAGCGTGCGTTTGCCCGCGGTGTAGACCGAGGGGTGTTCGAGCAGCAGCAGCGTGTCCGGGCCGGCGTCGTCCGCGCGGGCCTCGGCCAGTTCGCGCTGCAGGTCCCAGGCAGCCAGGTAGTCGATGGTGCCGATCTCACGCGTCGTCACGGGTTGCGTGGCGGCGCGGCAGGAGTTCTCCGCAACGATCACCCTCGAACTCTACGCTCCCGCGCCGGAAGCAAGCCGAGCAGCACGCACACCACCAGGCCAAAACCTGTCACGCCAATGGCAGCGCCGAGCACGTCAGTGAGCCAGTGCACACCCAGCATGATCCGCAGTGCCCCAGCAGTGGCCACGAGCAACACGGCCAACCCGATCACCCACGGCAACGCCTGTCGCGCGAACCACGCGCACAATACGACCCCCGTGAACGCGACGCACGCGACGGACACCGTATGACCGCTGGGGTACGCGTAGTCGACGTAGGCGCGTGGACGTGAACGGTCGAACACGTCCTTGAACAACGACACCGCACGCCCCGCGAGCAGGACTACCAAGCACCGCAAAAACACGCCCGCGGAGTGGTTCTGGTCACGCACCCACGCCAGGATCGTGAACCCCGCCAACGCGACGGCGGCGACGATGGGCATCGTCGGGCCGAGGATGTTGGTGAACACACCGACGGTCGGGTCGTTGACCCACTGGTCGCCGACCGCCTCTGCCAGATCGGCGTCGAAAAACGGCAGCGTGTTCTTGACCCAGTACCCAAGCAGCAGGAACACCGCGACCAGCGCGATGCCCCACGCACCGGCCTTCTTCAACGCCTCGCCACCGACCCGAGTGCGGCGTCGACCGCGTCGAACGTGAAGGTGAACCCGTTGTCCTGCAAAGCTTTCGGGATCACCCGCTGGCTCACCAGGGCGCCTTCGTCGGCCAGTTCCCCCAAAACCGCGCGCAGCGCGAACTTCGGTACCACCCACGGCGCCGGGCGACCCATGGCCGCCGAGAAGGCCTTGGTGAACTCGGTGTTCGTCACCGGGTTCGGCGCGGACAGGTTGACCGGCCCGGAAATCGACGCCGTCGCCAGCACGTGCATGATCGCGCGGATCTCGTCCTCGTGGTGGATCCACGGCATCCACTGGTGCCCGTCGCCGAGCCGCGCGCCGAGCATGGCGGAGAACAGGAACCGTAGCGGCCCCAGCAACCCGCCCTGCTTCGACAGCACCAGCCCGGTGCGCAGGATGACCACGCGCGCACCCGCGTCCTGCGCGGGTTTCGTGGCGTTCTGCCACTCCACGCACATGCTTGAGAGGAACCCGGTCCCGGGCGGCGCGGACTCCTCGACGATCTGGTCGCCCTTGTCGCCGTAGTAGCCGACCGCGGATGCGTTGACCAGCAGGGGAACCCCGTGTTCGGCGACCGCGGCGGCGATCACCTCGGTGGGCTCGATCCGGCTGTCCGCGATCACTTGCTTGCGGGCCGCGCTGAGCCGGGTCAACGTGATCGGCGCGCCGCACAGGTTCACCACCGCGTCGGCGCCGTCGAACGTGCCGTCCTCGATCCGGTCCGCCGGCGGGTCCCACGTGCGCTCATCCGATGCCGCCGCGGCCCGGCGGACCAGTCGCACGACGTCGTGACCATCACGGCGCAGCGCCGCGACGAGCTCGGTCCCGATCATGCCGGTGGAGCCGGCCACAACGACACGCATGCGCCCGATCGTAACGGCGCGAAGTCCCGGAAACTCCGATGGGGCTCCGAGACCGTGTCCCGGAGCCCCATCCACAGTGGACTGAAAGTCAGAGACCGAGCTCCGACTCGAAGTTGCCCTCTTCCAGGCGGCGCTTGATGGTCGACAGGAAGCGGCCGGCGTCGGCGCCGTCCACCAGGCGGTGGTCGTAGGTCAGCGACAGGTAGACCATCGAGCGGATGGCGATGGTGTCGTCGCCGCTGGCGTCGGTGATCACCACCGGGCGCTTGACCACGATGCCCACGCCGAGGATGCCGACCTGCGGCTGCAGGATGATCGGCGTGTCGGACAGGGCGCCCGCGGTGCCCAGGTTGGTCAGCGAGAACGTGCCGCCGGCCAGTTCCTCGGGCTTGATCTTGTTCGACCGGGCCCGCGCGGCCAGGTCGCCGATCTTGTGCGCCAGGCCGGCCAGGTTGAGGTCACCGGCGTCGTGGATCACCGCGTTGAGCAGGCCGCGCTCGGTGTCGATCGCGATACCCAGGTGCTCGGCACCGTGGTACGTGACCTCCTTGGCCTCCTCGTTGATCGACGCGTTCAGCTTCGGGTGCTGCTTGAGCGCCTCGACAGTCGCCTTGGCGAAGAACGGCAGGAAAGTCAGCTTGATGCCCTCGCGCTGCTCGAACGACGACTTCGCGCGCTGGCGCAGCCGCGCGATCTTGGTGACGTCCACCTCGAACAGCTGGGTGAGCTGGGCCGAGACCTGCAGCGACTCGCGGGTCCGCTGAGCCACGATCTGCCGCAGCCGGGAGAGCTTCTCGGTCTTGCCGCGCAGCGCGGAGGCCTCGATCGGGGCGGCGGTCGGGGCCTGCGACGCGGCCGGGGCAGCGGCGGCGGGCGCCGGGGCGGGCTTCTTGGCGGCCTCGACCGCGGCGAGCACGTCCTGCTTGCGGATCCGGCCGCCGACACCGGTGCCGGAGATCTTCGACAGGTCGATCCCGTTCTCCGAGGCCAGCTTGCGCACCAGCGGCGTCACGTACGGCGCGTCGCCGCCACGGTCGTTGGTGGCCTGCGGGGCGGCCTGAGCCGGAGCGGGCGCAGGAGCCGGTGCCGGTGCAGGAGCCGTGGCAGGAGCCGGTGCGGGCGCGGCAGCGGCGGGCGCCGGGGCCGGCTCGGGCTTCGGTTCCGGCTTGGGCTCGGGTGCAGGAGCCGGGGCGGGTGCGGGTACGGGTGCGGCGGCCGGGGCGGAACCAGCGGCGCCGATCACGGCCAGCTGGCCGCCGACGTCCACAGTGGAGTCCTCGGCCGCGGTGATCTCCAGCAGCGTCCCGGCGACCGGCGACGGGATCTCGGTGTCGACCTTGTCGGTGGACACCTCCAGCAGCGGCTCGTCCACCTCGACCGAGTCGCCGACCTGCTTGAGCCACCGGGTCACGGTGCCCTCGGTGACGCTCTCGCCGAGCTCCGGCATGGTCACCGGCGTCCCCTCGGCAGGGCCGGACGACTGTGCCGGGGCGGGGGCGGCGGCGGGTGCCGGGGCGGGCTCCGGCTCGCGGGCGGGCTCGGGCGCGGACTGTGCGGGCGCCGCCTGCTCGGCAGGCTGCTCGGGGGCGGGGGCGGACGCTCCGTTAGCGCTGCTGCTGTCACCGCCGCCGCTGCCGTCACCGATCACCGCGAGCTCGGCGCCGATCTCGACGGTCTCGTCCTCCTGGGCGACGATCCGTTCGAGCACACCGGCGGCCGGGGACGGGATCTCGGTGTCGACCTTGTCGGTCGACACCTCCAGCAATGGCTCGTCGACCTCGACGGTGTCGCCGACCTGCTTGAGCCACCGGGTGACAGTGCCCTCGGTGACGCTCTCACCGAGCGCCGGCATCTGGACGGAGAAGGCCATTGTTCTGCTTACTCCTCGTGCTGTTCAACCTGTGCCGGGGTCAGCCGTGCACGTGCAGTGGCTTGCCGGCAAGGGCGAGGAAGGCCTCGCCGATGGCTTCGGTCTGGGTTGGGTGGGCGTGGATCAGCGGGGCGACGTCCTCGGGGTACGCCTCCCAGCCGTAGATCAGCTGGGCCTCGCCGATGAGCTCCCCGACGCGCTCGCCGACCAGGGTCATGCCGACCACCGGGCCGTCCGGGGCCTTGATCACCTTCACGCCCCCGGAGGTCTTCAGGATCTTGCTCTTGCCGTTGCCGGCCAAGTCGTAGACCAGGGTCTGCACGGTGCCGTACTTCTCCTTGGCGGCCGCCTCGGTCAGCCCGACCGACGCCACCTCCGGCTTGCAGTACGTCACCCGCGGGATGCCCGCCTCGTCGATCACCTTCGGGTTGAGGCCCTGGATCTGCTCGGCCACGAAGATGCCCTGCTGGAAGCCGCGGTGCGCGAGCTGCAGGCCCGGCACGATGTCGCCGACGGCGTACACGTTCGGCAGGTTCGTGCGCAGCCGCTCGTCGGTGAGCACGAAGCCGCGGTCCATCTTCAGGCCGGCCTCCTCGTAGCCCATCGCGGCGGTGTTCGGCCCGCGTCCAACCGCGACCAGCAGCAGATCGGCCTCGAACTGCTCACCGGACTCCAGGTTCACGGTGACGGCGTCGGCGGTCTGCGTGGCGCCGGTGAACCGCACGCCGGTCTTGAACTTGATGCCGCGCTTGCGGAACGCGCGCTCCAGCTGCTTGGAGGCGTACTCGTCCTCCAGCGGGACCAGCCGCGGCAGCGCCTCGACGATGGTCACGTCGGCGCCGAACGACTTCCACACGCTGGCGAACTCGACCCCGATCACGCCGCCGCCGAGCACGACCACCCGCTCGGGCACGTAGTCCAGGTTCAGCGCCTGGTCGGAGGTGATGATCCGGCCGCCGATCTCCAGGCCGGGCAGGGTCTTGGCGTAGGAACCGCTGGCCAGCACCACGTTGGTGCCGATGTAGCGGTCGCCGCCGACCTCCACGATGTTCGGCGCGACGAACTTGCCGGTGCCCTCGACCATCTGGACCTTGTTGAGCTTGGCCAGCCCCTGCAGCCCCTTGTAGAGCTGGGCGACCACGCCGTCCTTGTACGAGTTCACGCCATTGATATCGATGCCTTCGAGCGAGCTCTTGACCCCGAACTGGTCGCCCTCGCGCACGTTGTCGGCGATCTCGGCGGCATGCAGCAGCGCCTTGGTCGGGATGCAACCCCGGTGCAGGCATGTCCCGCCGAACTTGTCCTTCTCCACCACGATCACGGACAGGCCGAGCTCCGCCGCGCGAAACGCGCAGGCATAACCGCCCGACCCGCCACCCAAGATCACCAGGTCAGCGGAGGTGTCACTCACAGGGTCTCCTCGACAGCGACGTCTGCTAGGTCTAAAAGAGTGGTCCGCGCCGGTGGACGCGGCCCGACCACACGCCATCTTGTCACTTCATCGGGCAGGCTTGCGAACTGGCCAGGTGTGGCGCGACCGCACTGGGTTGGACGGCGGAGAATGATCGGTGAAAGGTAGTCAGGGAGGTACCAAGGTGGGGATATTCGACCGGCTGCGCCGCAAGCCCAGATCCGGCCTGACCAGGACCGCGACGTCGAAGGACAGCGACCACCTGGCCGAATGGGCGCGGTCGCGCAGGGGTGTCGAGGCCTATGTGGAGCCCCGGACCAATGTGACCCACACGACTGTGGTTCTGGTCGCACACGACGGGGAATGGACCAGAAGACGCATCGAGAACGAGGATGCCGCCCGGTCCTTGGGCAAGAAACTGGGCATCCCCGTGTACGACGCCGCCATCGTCGGCTACCCCCAGCGCATGCGTGAATACACCAGTCGCAAGGCCGCCGAGGAGAAGCGCCGGCAGAACTGAGCCCCATTCACATTCCCGTCCGGGGATGCCGCCTTCGCGCAAATCCTCGTGAGTGGTAATGCGGGTTCTCAGCCGCATAACCACTCACGAGGGGTGGCCTGGGATCAGCCGTTCTCGGCGATGTCGGCCAGCACGGCCGCAATGGTCCGGACGGGGACGCCGGTGCCGCCGCGAGTCGTGTAGCCCCAAGCACTACCGGAGTTGTAGGCCGGGCCGGCGATGTCGATGTGCGCCCACTGCAGGCCGTCGGCCACGAACTCGCGCAGGAACACGCCCGCGGCGAGCATCCCGCCCCACCGCTGGCCGGTCACGTTGGCGAGGTCGGCCACGCGGCTGTCCAGTTCGGACCGCAGCTCCTCGGGCAGCGGCATCGGCCAGCCGCCCTCGCCGACGCGCTGCGCGATGCCCGCCACGCGGTCGCGGAAGTCGTCCGAGCCCATCACGCCCGCGGTCCGCTTGCCCAGCGCGACCACCTGCGCACCGGTCAAAGTGGCCGTCTCAATGAGATAGTCCGGGTTGTCCTCGCCCGCGCGCACGATGGCGTCCGCGAGGATCAGCCGGCCCTCGGCGTCGGTGTTGAGCACCTCGACGGTCTTGCCGCCGTACATGGTCAGCACGTCGCCCGGGCGGTACGAGGTGCCCGACGGCATGTTCTCCGCCAGCGGCACCGTCGCGATGATCTCCAGCGGGTACTTCAGCTTCGCCGCGAGGATCACCGAGGCGATCACCGCCGCCGCGCCGGACATGTCGGAGGTCATCTCCTCCATGCTGGCGGCGGGCTTGATCGAGATGCCGCCGGTGTCGAACGTGATGCCCTTGCCCACCAGGGCGACCTTCTTGGCCGCCTTCGGGCCCTTGTACGACAGGCGAACCAGGCGCGGCAGCCGGGACGAACCCGTGCCGACGCCGAGGATGCCGCCGTAGCCGCCCTTGCGCAGCGCCTTGTCGTCGAGCACCTCGACGGTCACGCCCGCGGCCTCGGCCAGCTCGACCGCGCGCGCCGCGAACGACGCCGGGAAGAGGTCGTTCGGCGGGGTGTTGATGAAGTCGCGGGTGCTGGCGACGGCCTCGGCGATCGCGGTGGCCGCCTTCAGGGTCGCCTTGTTCTCCTTGGAGTTCTCGGCGGCGAAGTCGACCCGGGCGACCGGGGCGGTGCCGTTCTCCGACTTGTACCGGGTGAACGTG
>CBIMJO010000493.1:0-7024 GCA_966244135.1 uncultured Actinocrispum sp.
GGGCCGTCGATGGCCTCGCCCATGACGTCGAGGATGTGCAGCCGGGCCGCGCGGGCCTGGGTCAGCGCACCGGCGAGGACGTCGGAGGGGATGCCGTCGAGCTTCGTGTCCAGCTGGAGGGCCGTGACGAAGTCCTTGGTGCCGGCGACCTTGAAGTCCATGTCACCGAACGCGTCCTCGGCACCGAGGATGTCGGTCAGCGCCACGTACTGGGTCTTGCCATCGACCTCGTCGGAGACCAGGCCCATCGCGATACCGGCGACCGGGGCCTTCAGTGGCACACCGGCGTTCAGCAGCGACAGGGTGGACGCGCAGACCGAGCCCATCGAGGTGGACCCGTTGGAGCCCAGCGCCTCGGACACCTGGCGCAGCGCGTACGGGAACTCGTCCCGCTTGGGCAGCACCGGCACCAGTGCCCGCTCGGCCAGCGCGCCGTGGCCGATCTCGCGGCGCTTGGGCGAACCGACCCGGCCGGTCTCACCGGTCGAGTAGGGCGGGAAGTTGTAGTGGTGCAGGTAGCGCTTGGTGGTCTCCGGCGACAGCGAGTCGATCTGCTGCTCCATCCGCAGCATGTTCAGCGTGGTGACACCCATGATCTGGGTCTCGCCGCGCTCGAACAGCGCCGAGCCGTGCGCCCGGGGCACCACGGCGACCTCGGCGGACAGCGACCGGATGTCGGTCAGGCCGCGGCCGTCGATGCGCACCTTGTCGCGCAGGATGCGCTGGCGGACCAGCTTCTTGTTCAGCGAGCGGAAGGCCGCGCCGATCTCCTTCTCGCGGTCCTCGAACTCCTCGCGGGCCGCGACGGTCTCCAGCACGCGGGCCTTGACCTCGTCGATCGCGGCTTCGCGGTCCTGCTTGCCGGCGATGGTCAGCGCCTGGGCCAGGTCGTTCGTGGCGATCTCGGCGACCGCCTCGTAGACGTCCTGCTGGTAGGCCGGGAACACCGGGAACTCGCCGGTGGCCTTGGCGGCGCGGTCGGCCAGCTCCTGCTGGGCGACGCACAGCGAGCGGATGAACGGCTTGGCGGCCTCCAGGCCCTCGGCCACGACCTGCTCGGTCGGCGCGGTGGCGCCGTCGCCGATGAGGTCGATGACCTTGTCGGTGGCCTCGGCCTCGACCATCATGATCGCGACGTCATCGCCCACGATCCGGCCCGCGACGACCATGTCGAACACGGCCTTCTCGAGCTGCTCGTAGGTCGGGAACGCGATCCACTGGTCCTCCACGAGCGCCACCCGCACGCCACCGACCGGGCCGGAGAACGGCAGGCCGGCCAGCTGGGTGGAGGCGGACGCGGCGTTGATCGCCACGACGTCGTACAGGTCCTGCGGGGCCAGGCTCATCACCGTGACGACGACCTGGATCTCGTTGCGCAGACCGTCCACGAAGGACGGGCGCAGCGGCCGGTCGATCAGGCGGCAGGCCAGGATCGCGTCCGTGGACGGACGGCCCTCGCGGCGGAAGAACGCGCCGGGGATGCGGCCCACGGCGTACATGCGCTCCTCGACGTCCACCGTGAGCGGGAAGAAGTCGAAGTGCTCCTTCGGGTGCTTGGAGGCGGTGGTCGCCGAGAGGAGCATTGTCTCCTCGTCGAGGTACGCCACCACGCTGCCGGCGGCCTGCTTGGCCAGCCGGCCGGTCTCGAAACGGACCACGCGCTTGCCGTACTTGCCGTTGTCGATGACGGCGGTGGTCTCGTGGACCCCAGCTTCCTGGGTGTCGGTCATGTAGTTGTTTCTCCTCGTCTGAACGGGCGCGCGACGCAACGGGAACCCGCGGGAGACGAGGCCGGTCTTCGATCGAAGCCCCCGGGTGTCCTATGCAGACCCGGGAACCACTACCGAGGACCGGCACGATATTCGCCCGTACGCGGCGCGCTAGCCCTACCTCTTTGTTGTCAATGTGCCGAGGGGGAGCGACCGGTGGCCACTCCCCCTCGTCAGGTCACCTGCGGAGACCGAGCCGCTGGATCAGCGTGCGGTACCGCTGGATGTCCACCTTCGCCACGTAGTTGAGCAACCGGCGGCGACGGCCCACCAGCAGCAGCAGGCCGCGGCGGGAGTGGTGGTCGTGCTTGTGCTGCTGAAGGTGCCGGGTCAGGTCGCTGATCCGCTTGGTCAGCAGGGCCACCTGGGCCTCGGGTGATCCCGTGTCCGAGTCGTGCAGGCCGTACTCGCCGAGGATCGTCTTCTTCTGGTCGGTGGTCAGCGCCACGCGTCTTTCTCCCTACATCTTCGCTGTACCGTGGGGACGCCCCGGTTACGGAGCGTTGGTCGGTAGCAGCCGCCACGGACCGCAGCTGTACCCAACTACGAAGGGTATCAGGGCCCTTGCGCAGCCCACCAACCGAGCGCATGGGGGCCAGCCGGGTTTCCGGCGGCCCGCCGCTCGGGCAGGCTGGTCGGCATGTTCACCAGGCGCACCTGGGCGGAGTCGCTGTACGTTCTCACCGGCCTGCCGTTGAGTGTACTGGGTCTCGTGCTCACGATGCTCCCGCTTTTGCTGGGCACGGTCCTGTCGATCACCTTCATCGGGCTGCCGGTCGCGGCCCTGGGCGTGCTGGTGGCACGTGGTCTTGGCCACACCCATCGCAGGCTGGCGGCCGGCCTGCTGGATCTCCAGGTCTCGCGTCCGGCACGGCCTCGTCCGCGGCGCGGGATCATCCCGGCGGTGCTGCTGGACCCGGCGAGCTGGCGCGCGGTGGCGTACATCGTGGTGAAGGCGCCGTTGGGCGTGGCGACGTTCATCGCGTCGTTCGTGTTCTGGGTGTACGGGGTGCTCAACACGGCGTACACGTTCTTTTGGTGGGTGCTGCCTGAGGACCAGCGGATACTGCTGCCTTGGGGCGGGATCCGGCTGGATCACTGGCCGGTCGTGCTGCTCAACGGGCTTGTGGGGCTGATGTTGCTGGCCGCGGCGCCTTGGGTGACTCGTGGGGCGCTGATGCTCGATCGCTGGCTGATCCGGTCGCTGCTCTCCGCTTCGACGCTGTCCCAACGGATCCGCGACCTGGAGGAGTCCCGGGCGCTCGCCGTGGACGATGCGGCGGCGCGGTTGCGGCGGATCGAGCGGGACCTGCACGACGGAACGCAGGCGCGGATGGTCGCGCTGGCCATGCACCTGGGGATGGCCAAGGACGAGCTGGACGGTGAGCCGGACCTGGAGATGACCCGCAGGCTGGTGGAGATGGCCCACCACAACGCCAAGGAAGCGCTGGTCGAGGTGCGCGACCTGGCCCGCGGCATCCACCCCGCCGCCCTGGACAAGGGCCTCGACGCCGCACTCGCCACCCTGGCGTCCCGCAGCCCGGTGCCCGTGGAACTGTCCGTTTCCCTGCCGGTACGGCCACCCCAAGCCCTGGAGGCCATCGCCTACTTCTGCACGGCCGAACTACTCACCAACATCGCCAAGCACTCCCAAGCCTCCACGGCCTCGGTCACAGTGTCGCCCGACTTACGAATCACCGTGGTGGACAACGGAATGGGCGGCGCCGCGGTAACCCCGGGCTCAGGCCTGGCCGGACTGCGCGAAAGAGTGTCCACAGTAGACGGAACGCTGACGTTGTCGAGCCCACCCGGTGGCCCGACAACGGTCGTGATCGAATTCCCCGCATGAAGGTAGTAATCGCCGAGGACAGCGCCGTACTGCGAGACGGCCTGGAACTACTGCTGACCACCCGCGGCCACACAGTCGCCGCCACAGTCGGCACCGGCGATTCCCTGCAGTCAGCGGTCGCAACCCACCAACCCGACATCGCCGTCGTCGACGTCCGCATGCCCCCAACCTTCACAGACGAAGGCATCCGAGCGGCACTGGCCGTCCGCCAGACACACCCCTCCGTAGGGCTTTTGGTGTTCTCCCAACACGTTGAGACCCGGTATGCGTCGGAGTTGCTCGCGGGCGGAACCCGCGGCGTCGGCTACCTCCTGAAAGACCGCGTGGCGGATACCAAGGACTTCCTGGCGGCATGCGAACAGATCGCCGACGGCGGAACAGTCCTGGACCCCGAGGTCGTCACCCAGATCCTCGGCGCGAGCCGCCGATCCACAAACCTGGCCGCCCTGACCACCCGCGAACGCGAAGTCCTGAGCCTGATGGCCGAAGGACGAACGAACACCGCCATCGCACGAACCCTGTTCATCGGCGACGGCTCAGTGGAAAAGCACATCAGCAACATCTTCTCGAAACTCGGCCTGCCGCCATCGGAAAGCGACCACCGGCGAGTGCTGGCCGTGCTGCGCTACCTGTCGTGAGTGCCGCCTTGCGCGAAGTCCACAAGCTCAACCAGGGCGGGAACATGGCGCAGCCCCCGTGGGAGGGGGACCACGGGGGCTGCTGACCTGCGGGGTTGGACTCAGTGGGCCTGGTGGCCACGCAACCGCGCGAGCCGGTGCAGGCCGCGAGGCCGTTCAACCTTCTCGGTCTCCTCAGCAGCGGTCTCCGAGGAGGTGTCAGACGCCACCACAGCGGGCTTCTGCACCTCGACCGGCTCCGTCACCGGCTCGGCGACCGGCTCCTCCGCCACGATCCGGCGGCGCGCCGGCAGCACGGCGACGATCAGGCCCAGGACGCCGGTGCCCACGTGCAGCCAGTTGTCCGCGATGTTGAGGTTGAGGGGGTTGCCCAGCTCGGACACGGGGTTGGTCGACGTGAAGCCGACGAGCATCAGGCCCCAGGTGACCAGCACGGCCGACCCGATGAGAACGATCCAGCCGTAGAGCCGCGAGGTGGCCGACGAGAACGAAAACAGCAGACCGATCACGCCGGCGATCACGTACAGCAGGTTGTGCAGCGGGTTGGTCGCGAACGGGCCGAACATCTCGCTGTTGCCGCTGAAGCCGGTGAAACCGTGGCGAACCAGGCCGATGGCGCCGAACACCACGAATGCCAGCCCGACGAGTCCGGCCAGCACCTGGGTGGGTTGCACTCGAGCCCGAACTGCCTGAGCCATGACCTACTCCCTGGGGGATGTGCGCTGTGTCGCACCCAGGGTTCCCATCCCGGCGGCGGGCAAACCTCAGTCCAGCGGGTAGCGCTCGACCACCATGTAGTCGTGCCGCTGCTCCGCGCCCAGCAGGACGACCTCGTCGATCGTCCACTCCGGACCCGAGTAGTCCAGCTCGAGCGGCGAGCCCTTGCCGATGGTCAGGTGCGGGATGTAGGTGGGATGTTTGTCGTCCCACCGCAAGGCGGCCGCCAGTCCGGCCAGCGCCGAGTCCTTTGTGGACACCGTCATCAACAGCGTGTCCCGGAAGTTCCCCGGCCGCCCCAAGGACACCCGGGGGCGCGCCAGCCCGCCCAGCCGCGAACCGACCCACGAGATGCGCGGAGCGGGCTCCTCGGCCCCGTAGTACCCCAGCGTGATGTGCCAGGCCTCCCGCGGCGCCCAGTACGGCACGTCGGGAATGTCCTTCAGGAAAGCCTCGAGATGGTCGGCGACCTCGGCAGGCGGCAGGGCCGCGGTGAACAGCCTCACGCGAGCATCCCCGCGCGCCGCAGCAGCTCGGCGATCGCCGGGAACCGGCCGTCCAGCATCTTGGCCGCCTCGGTCAGCTCGTCGACCGTCGCGGCCCGCCGCAGCACCGCCAGCGCCGCGCGGTCCGCCCGCCCCGGGTCCACCGGCAGCATGTCCCGGCTCACGGTCGGCTTGGAGTCGCGCACGTCCTCCAGGGCCTTCTGCAGCGCCTCACGACGGCCCGAGGCGACCTCGGGGGTGAGCACCTTGCGCTCCAGCATGATCAGCCGGGCCAGCACCGAGGGGTTGCCGATCTTGGCGCGCCGCCCGCTCATCACCTGGCTGAGCATCGGCGCGCTGATCCCCAGCACGTCGGCGAGGTTGGCCTGAGACACGTCGAACGCCACCACGAGCCGCCGGACCCGGTCGCCGAGCGGCTCGCCGTACCACTGTCTCTGCAGCTCCAGGTTGCGCTGGACGATCTTCTGGTCCTCCACCTTCGCCCCTCTTCACCAGGTCGTGGTCTGCATCTTGCCAGGCCACGGCCATCCGGCGAGCCGAATTGGCGGATCCTGGCGATTCGTCAGGCCAGGACCTCCCGTGCCTTGGCGACGTCGGCGTGCATCTGCTCCAGCAGTCCCTCGACCGTGTCGAACCGCTCCATGTCCCGCAGCCGGGCCACGAAGTCCAGGCCGACCCGCTGCCCGTAGAAGTCCTCGGCCACATCCAGCACGAACGCCTCGACCCGGCGCTCCCGCCCGGAGAACGTCGGGTTGGTGCCGACCGACACCGCCGCGTTCAGCGACCGCTGCCCATGGCCGCCCAACAGGGTGAACCGGCACGCGTAGACACCGTCCGCGGGAATCGCCGTGTACCGCGGCGTCGACAGGTTCGCGGTGGGAAAGCCCAGCTCCCGGCCCCGGCCGTCGCCGCGCACGACGATGCCCTCCAGCCGGTGCGGACGGCCCAGCGCGGCCTCCGCGGCCACCACGTCACCGGCGTCCACACAGGCCCGGATGTAGGTGGACGAGAACGTGATCTCGCCGTTGGTCGCCGAAGTGAGTAACTTCGCGCCCTCCGCGACGAACCCGAACCGGTGCCCCAGCTGGCTGAGCAGCTCCACATCACCCTGGGCGCGGTGGCCGAACCGGAAGTTCTCGCCCACCACCACGGCGGCGGCATGCAGCCGGTCCACCAGGATCTCGTGCACGAACTCGTCGGCGGGCACCCGCGAGAGCTCCGGAGTGAACGGCAGCACGCAGAACACGTCCACACCCAGCTCCTCGACCAGCTCGGCCTTGCGCCGCAGAGTGGTCAGCTGAGCCGGATGACTGCCCGGCCGGACGACCTCGGACGGATGCGGGTCGAAAGTGACGACCACACTCGGCACCGACCGCTGCTGGGCCAGCTCCACGGCCCGGGCGATCAGCCCCTGGTGCCCCCGGTGCACCCCGTCGAACACGCCTATGGTGACGACGCAACGTCCCCAGCCGCCCGGTAGATGCTCCAACCCCCGCCATCTCTGCACTGGGCCAGTTTATGTCCAAGCTTCGCCCGGACGGGGCT
>CBIMJO010000494.1:0-7017 GCA_966244135.1 uncultured Actinocrispum sp.
TGGCGCTGAGTACCGCCTCGCCGACGAGCAGCACGATCGCCGCGGCGGTGCAGGCGAACGCGCCGAGCACGAGATGCCGCAACGCTTTGCGCCGGAAGTTTGTGCGGGTGGTGCTGTCCGGCGTGTCCATGTTCGGCTCCGCGGGGTCCGTCACTGCGGGTCGGGAGTGCAGACGGTCAGGAACGACTTCTTGTTCTCGCGTTGGACATCCGCCCCGTCCATCCAGCCGCGCTGGCCGAACAGGTAGCTGCCGGGTGGGTGCTGGGGCGACTCGCGCAGCACCTGGGCGACGTCGACCCTGGCGCCGTTCGCTTTCGGGCCGTCGACGGAGAAGTTGAGCCAGGCTGCCTTGGTCCAGTCGTAGTCCGCGGGCAGCGGTTTCCGGACCTGAAGTCCCCCACCGGTATCCGGGACGGATCCCCCGGCGGTCCTCAGCAGGTCCATGCGCTCCACCTGCACCCCGGGCCGCGGCGCGGTCCACATCTGCTCCGTGCTCTGCTGGGTACCGGAGTCGAAGATCAACGTCAGGCCGGTGACGCCCTCGCACGGAGTGCCCGTCCACAGTTTCAGCACGCCGTCGTCGACGCGGAACCCAGCCGCCGGTGGCAGCGACGGCGCGAACTGCGCCTTGGTGTCGCACGCCGCGGTCACCGCCGCCACGAGCAGGGCGGCGCAGGCGACGCGCGACCACTTAACGGTATCCACCATCGGAAAGTCCCGCGTCTTCCTCGGTCTCGTTGCCGCCGGTGATCTTCTCCCACGCGTAGGAGGCGAGGAAACCGGTGTAGCCTTCGCGCGCCCATTGCTGGGAGTGGCGCTCTTCGTGGTGCAGCAACCGGTCCATGTCGAGACTTCCCTGGTATGGGCCGTTGTCGCCCTCGTACCACGCGTGGCCCGACTTCGCGACCTCGCGGAGCTGTTGCGCCGGGTCCTGCGGGTCGTCGATGTTCAACATGAACGTGTCGCCCCAGGTGGTTCCGCCGCGCTGGCTGAACTGGTCCTGGACGAGGTTCCCGCCCAGGCCCATCATCATGCCGTTCGGGGTGGTCACCAGCCGCCCGCCGTTGCCGTGCACGAATCCCACATCTTCGTCGTAGCTCCAGGAGTTCTGCTTCTGCCGTTCGGTGATCCGCCGCAGTTCGTCGGATCCGTACGGGGTCGGGGCGAAGTCGGTCGATTCGCCTTCGGTGCCGTAGTCGGTGCCCGCGTTCAGGATGTAGGTCATCCGCACCGCCTTGGCCGCGTCGTCCCCGCTGATGTCGGTCGGCATCAGGAAGTAGGACTTGAAGGTCCCGTCGCCGTCCTCGTCCTCGCGGATCTCCTCCATTCCGTCGAGGATCTTGAAGTCCTCGGGCGTGATGTGATGGTCGGCGATCATCTTCTTGATCGTGTCGATCGGCACGCCCCGGCGCACGGCGTTCTCAAGCCACTGCCGGTAGGGGCCGGACGCGGGCGGCCCGGTCAGCAGCCCGGCGTCACGCAGCGACTGCTCCATCTCGGCCACCTGGGCGTCGATCTCCCCGCCCTTCATGGCGCCGGCCAGGGTGGTCGCTTCGTGGTCGCTGATCTTGCGGTCCTGCGCGAGTTGCATCACGCGGGCCAGCGCGGCGTCGATGTTGTTCGCCGTGGTGAGTATCGACTTGGTTTCCTGCTCCAGCTGCTTCTTGATGGTCTCGCGGTGCCGCTGGGTCTCGGCGCGGTCCTCGGCCTCGAACCGCGACCTCGGCGGCGGGTCGGCGGGTTTGTTGTCCACGATCGCGCCGTCGGCGGCGATGCGGAACTGGTAGGTGTCGGCGAGGGAGTCGTTGTTGGCGACCCGGGTCTTCAGGGCGGACACGTCGTCCGACGCGTCGTGCAGGGCGCGTTCGACGGCGGACAGCTCCGCGACCAGGATCTCGGCGTTGTTCCGGGTATTTCCCAGCGAACTGCGTGCGCCCTCACCCGCTTCGCCGTGCCAGTCGGGCAATCTCCTGGCGTCGTCGAGCTCGTCCTGCAGCCCGATGAGCTTGTCCCGCCGCCCACGCAGGTTGGTGGCCGACGAATCGAGCGCCCCAGCGTCCCATTTGCGGACGTCGTCGTAGCCGATGGTCATCCGCCGAAAGCCCTTTTCGCGGAGTCCTCATTTTCGGAGTACACCTTCGCGGCAGCCGTGATCGAATCGCTCCACTGGTCGATCTCGCCTGCCCACCCCTTCGCGCGCTGGTTGAACGTCGAGGCCAGAGTGGGCGCGTTCTTCGCCGCATCCCCGCCTGGCAATGCCGTCGCGATGGCATCCAAGCCGGTCCCCGGGTCCACCACCCGGGCCTGGTCAGCGGCAGATCCCGCCGCCTTGGCCGCACTCCGCAGCTGACCGATCTGAACCTCGTACCCGCTCACAGTCCGTGACCCCCACCCGCGAATCGGACATCAGCCAGCACTGTACTGGAGTCCGGAACCGCGCACACCCGACATCCGCAATAAAAGCGGCGTTCGGAAACGACAATTCATGCAACGAACATCCGCGTCTAGGTCAACGGCCCGTCTGGCCGTCGATCTGCTCGCGGATGATGTCGGCGTGTCCCGCGTGGCGGGTGGTTTCCTCGATGACCGCAAGCAGCACCGATCGAAGATCGCGTGTTTTCCCGTTGCGGGTCACCGATGTGTCCGCGTCGCCGACCGAGGCGATGACGGCGTTGCTGGCGTCACAAGCAGCGCGATATTCGGCCCGAAGGGTGCGGAGCGAGATCGACGGATCGACTCGCATGGACCGGACACCCCTGGCGGCTTTCCCACCGGCGACGAACTCCTCGAACCACACGGACTCCACGAACGTGAGGTGCTGTATCAACCCGGCCAGGTTGGTCCCTGAGCCGACCGTGCTCCGCCGCGCATCCTCCTCGCTTAGGCCCGACAGCTTGCGCAGGACGCCGGCCCGGAGCCGGTCGAGTGCCGCGCGAAGCTGTTCGACCTCGGGTGTCACGCTGGGCAGCGTAACCGCGGCAGCGAGTACACCCGCACATCCCGGTGCCACGCCCTCTGCCCCGGCTGGCGGAGGTCCGGACAAGCCGCCGGACGAGCGTCACAGCGAACACACTGCCTTGCCGATGAGAGTGAGATGGTCGAGCAACAGCGTCGATCTGGACCGTGGCTCTCTTTATGGCATCGCGGGCCATCGCAAGTCGATATCCGTCGAGTGTTCTCATCGATTACTACGAAGTTGGGCCAGTTCGGTGCGAATTTCGGTGACCAGCCAGTGGTTCTCGCCGAACCGCCGAGTGCCGTCAGTGAGAACGCTGTCGTAGAGTTCGATGGCGGCAGACCTGTCGCCGGTCTCACTACTCCAGCCTGCCAGTTGGGCCTTGGTCTGGAGTGTCGTCAGATGTGTCCCGCCCAAGGTGTGGGTGGAATCCTCCACCAGTTCACGCGCTAGTTCGAGAGCTTTGGGCGGGTCTCCTGCTGTGCCGATCGCGTTGACATGGGTCAGACGGAACTGCAGAGTCTGCGCGTGCTTGTGGCCGTAGGCACGCTTGCCTTCGGTAACGAGTTGCTCCAAGATCGAGACCGCGGCGACGGCGTCTCCCGACCCGAGCAGCGCACCGCCCAGGTTCCATGCCGTATTGAGGACCAACGACCAGGAGACCGCGTCAATCGACTGGGCGTCCTTCAGCAACTTGCTGAACAGTTCGGCACCGGCTGCATCCCCGTGAAGATGCCGTGTCCAGACGGCCGCTTCGAAGCGCGCGTTCAGTGTCAGAGGGTCGTGCGTGCCGTTGTATTCAGTGGCAAGAGTGATCAGGTCGGTGGCGATCGACAGTGCTTCCTGGTGTGCGCCACATGCTCCCAGTTGACGGGCCAGTGTGAGCCGGCCTTGCAGGACTCGGCGATCGGTCCGGCCCAGCAACAACTCGCTGTGCTGCACCACTTGCCGGATTATTCCCAGCGAACGCTCGGGATCGCCATGACCACCGATCTGCTCGCCCAGCATCCACGCCAGGCTGTGTCGCATGGCCAGGATGTCCTCGACCGAGACTCCGTGCTCGCCCTCGGCCCGGCTGATGGTCAACTCCAGCAGGTCCGGCGCGTGGCTCTGGCCCGCATCGTCCAAGATCTCCGACAGAGCGGTGGCCGCACGATAGTGCCGGGCCTCGAGAACACGATGGAATGCCGGCTCGATGTGCCGCACATAGCCGGCGTAGCTCGCTCTCCAGGCGACTTCCACCACATCATCGGGCGCCAACCGCTCCAACAGCGTGCGCCAGACCGCTTCGGGAATGGCCGGGGTCGCGGGGTCCTGAACCGCCTCGTTGACCAGGTAGTCAAAAGCCTGATACGTCTCCGGGTCGATCAAGCTGCTGGTGGCGTGCAACGGCGTCGTCGCCCAGTCGACGGCGTTCTCCCAACTGCCAGGATGGAGTAATGCGCCACCGCGGTCAGCGAGGTAGACCTCGTGCAAGTCCCGCAGCATCGCCAACTCCAGCGGACGGTGATACCCCGCGCGCCGAATGTCCACCGCCACCGACACCAGGGCGGCCCCACGCGCATCTCCATGAGTGCGGTCAGCCACGCGAGGGGTCGCGGCCCACGCATCGTGCCAGTCGCGCAGCAGCGCCGGGCCGGCCGTCATCGTCTCGGCCACGCCATGCTTGTCCGCGACGCTGACCGCCTGTGCGATACGAGGATCTGACGATTCACGCGCGGCATCCACCTCGGTGGGTGACCAGGTCCGGTCTAGGCGGACTTCGGCCGTTACCGAGTCGAGTACCTCACGTCCCGCTCGTGCTGCCATGCGTTCGCCCGCAGGTCGGCCGGGGTCATAGCGAGCGCTGAACTCGTCCCGTAGATGTGCCCGCAAGGTCGCCAGCACCACCACCCGATGCCCGAGGTCATTCAGGTCGGACCGGGTCAAGCCGTCCGCACCCAGGTACTCATCCAAGTCGTCGAGCCACAACACACTGCGTCGTTTCTGTTTTACGACAACGACTGCCGCTGCCAACGCAGCCGAGTCAGCAGGCCGAACGCAGACATGCCGGGGTAAACAAGCCCGCATCGCCTCGTACGCCAGCCGGGACTTGCCGGCCGTGGAATCCCCCACGACAAGGACGAACCCACCCACCTTCAGCGCAGCTTCAACGTCCGGCATCCGGTCTCGTGTCACGAACGGCGGAACCTGATCAGCGTGGCCGTCCGCATGCGTGAGCCATGCGGCTGGGTGCACACCCATCCTGATCGGATCCCTGATCTTGTCCACACGTTCGACGTACAACCTCTTCGAGCGGGTGGCCGCCCGTTCGGCGATATGTGCTCGCCCACGCTCGGCGATCACCGCGACAACCGCGCCAGCCGCAGCAACTACAGCCGCCACCATCGCACCCGTGTAGATCTTGCCGACCGCTGTTAGTGCTGCGGTGATCATGGCCGCCGCAGCGACCAGCCACCAGCCTCGGACCACCCGTGTCACCTGAGACCTCCCCGCAAATCGGGGAAACCACTCTACTAACGCCTCGGCGATATCGGCGTCGCCAAACGCTCGCTCATGCCGCTGACGGGGCGTTCGCAAGAACATCCCCGCCCCTATTCCGGGGCGCCGGCCGGGAACGCGGCAAGGCCGTCCTCGATCAGCCGGGCGGCGCGCCGGACTTCGTGGGCCGCGGCGATGAGCGCGTCCTGGACGGGGTGACCGGGGCGCAGGTGGGTTCGCAGGGAGCGGAATTGGACCCGCCACAGGCCCAGCAGCGCGGCGGCGGCGACCTGGGGTTCCGGGTCGGTGGGGCGGAGTCCGGCTCGGGCGGCCAAGACTTCGGCGGCGACGTCGGCGAACCGTTCGGCGGCGTCGCTTTGGTAGGCCCGCAGCGAGGGGGTGTCGCGGATGAGGTCGCCGAACTTGCGGTAGCCGGCCAGCGCCTCGTCATGGTTGTCGGCGCTGGTCAGGCTCACGCCGACAATGCGCAGTTCGGTGTCGAGGATCCTCAGCATCGCGGCGACCGGGGGCAGTGTCGGGTCGGCCAGGTGGGTACGCAACGCGTCGGCGGTGGCCTCCAGCCGATCCATGACCAGGGCTTCTTTGCTCGGGAAGTAGTTGAAGACCGTCCGTTCGGTCACTCCGCAGGCCTCGGCGACGTCGGCGACGCGCACCGCGTCGAAGCCGCGCTCGACGAACATCCGCGCGGCAGTGTCGGACAGCCGCTGGCGCATCGCGCGCTTGTTGCGCTCGCGCAACCCGTCCTGACCTCGTTGCCCGGCTCGCGTGGTGCTCATACGGCCAGACTACTGCAGTCACTGAAACTATTCTGGTAGCCTTATCTTTCAGTGACTGAAAGCAACTCGTCTACCTGCGAGGAGACCGTCGTGACCGAGATCAACATTGTGTGCGACTACCCCCACTCACCCCTGAAGGTCTGGCAGGCGGTGACCGATCCGGAGCTCATCCCGTACTGGACCGCCACCGGCAAAGGCGCTCGCGCCGTCGGCTTCGAACCCGTGGCCGGCAACCGGTTCCAGTTCGTCGCCAAGCCGATGCCGGGCTGGCGCGGGATCGTCGAGTGTGAGGTGCTGGAGGTTCGCGAGCTCGAGCTGCTGCGCTACAGCTGGGTCGGCGCCGAGGGTGAGAAACCCAGTTACGTCCGTTACCAGCTCGAGCCGACACCCGAGGGAACCCGGTTCACCTATCACCACACCGGGTTCACCGGAGTTGGTGGGTTCGCGATGGCCAAGATGCTGGGCTCGATCCGCAGGAAGATGCTGACCGTCGGCATGCCCCGCCTGCTGGCCGAACTGGACGAGACCGGTGCCCTGCGCCCGGGCACCACGCTGTGACCGTCCTCGCCCAGGCGCTCGCGGCCGTCGCGGCTCTCATGCACCTGTGGATCTTCACGATGGAAAGCCTTCGGTTCCGCCGCCCCGATGTTCACGCCATGTTCCAGGTGCGCGCGGCGGACCTCGACGCGGTGCGGCCCTGGGCTTTCCACCAGGGGTGCTACAACGCGTTGCTGGCCATCCAGACACTCGCCGGCCTGGCCACCATGCACCTGGGCGGCCCTT
>CBIMJO010000495.1:0-7016 GCA_966244135.1 uncultured Actinocrispum sp.
CCAGGCGACCTGGGCAGCACGGGAGTCACTCGGTTGGGTGAACGTTGGTCAACGCCTGGTCGAGGTCGGCCCACAGGTCCTCGACGTCCTCCAGGCCGACGGCGATGCGGATCAGGCCGTCGCTGATGCCGGCATCCGCGCGTTGGTCGGCGTCCATGATGTGGTGGGTGAGCGTCGCGGGGATCTGGATCAGGCTGTCCACGCCGCCGAGGCTGACCGCCGGGGTGAACAGGCGGACCTTGGCCAGCACGTCGTGCGGGTCGCCGGGGACCTCGATGGACACCAGCGCACCGCCGGTCCTTTGTGGATAGAACACCGCGGACACGCCCGGGTGGGCCGCCAGCCGCGCGGCGAGGGTTTTCGCCGCCTGTGACGCCGTTTTCACGCGGATCGGCAGGGTCGACAGGCCGCGCAGCAGCAAGTAGCCCGCGAGCGGGTGCAGGATGCCGCCGGTCGCGAACCGGATCTGGCGGAGAGTACGGGCGGTCTGCTCGTCGCATGCGATGACGCCGCCGACGACGTCACCGTGGCCGCCGAGGAACTTGGTGGCGCGGTGCATGACCATGCTCGCGCCGAGTTCGGCCGGGCGCTGCAGGATCGGTGTGGCGAAGGTGTTGTCCACGAGCAACGGCACGTCTCCGCAGGCGTCGGCGATCGCCCGGATGTCGTGCTCCTCCAGCGTCGGGTTGGCCGGGGACTCGACGATCACCAGGCCGGTGTCGTTGCGCAGCGCGGTCTCGATCTTGTCCGGGGTGGTCCAGGTGACCGACGTGCCCAGCAGGCCCGATTCGAGCACGTGGTCGGTGGTGCCGTAGAGCGGGCGGATGCCGACGATGTGCGGCTTGCCCTGGGCGACCGCAGCGAGCAGGCATGCTGACAGCGCGGCCATCCCACTCGCGAACGCCACCGCGGCCTCGCAGCCCTCAAGATCCGCGAGGGCGGTCTCGAATCGGGCCACGGTCGGGTTGCCGAGGCGGCCGTAGATCGGCAGACCGCCGTCCGTGGCGCCCGTGCCCAGGACCTCCAGGCGGGCGGCCTCGTCGCGGGTGTCGAGGTTGGGGTAGGTCGTCGACAGGTCGATGGGGGCCACGTGCAGGCCGAGCGCGGCGAGGTCCTCGCGTCCGGCGTGCACGGCTCGGGTGCTCAGGTTCATGCCCTGAAGTCTGGGCTCAGGCCGGATTGTCGCCGAAAAATCCGCAGGATGTTCGGCGTTCGGGGCTATTCGTGTTCCTGGATTCGGCATGGGTTCGCCGTTCGGGTGACCGGCGGAACGGGGTTCGGATCACTCCTGGAACGGCAGCACCGGCCCGCCCTGCCAGCTGCCGAAGATCAGGTGGGTCTGCACGCGGCCGATCTCCCGCCGCGCGGTGAACTGGTCGAGCACGAGCCGTTGCAGGTCCGAGGTTCCGCCGCAGCTCACGTGCACGATGAAGTCGTCGGCACCGGTTACATGGTGCACGGCACGGGTTTCCGGCAGCGACAGCACATGCGCGACGAAGGCGTCCGCCACTCCCCTGGAGTGCGGCTGGACCTGGACCGACAGCAACGCGTCCACCGTGCGCCCCACCGCGGCGGCGTCCACATCCGCCCGGTACCCGGTGATCACCCCGGCCCGCCGCAACCGCGCCACCCGGTCCAGGCACGTCGACGGCGCCACCCCCACCTTCGCCGCCAGCTCCTTGTTCGCGATCCGCCCATCGGTCTGCAGAATCCGCAGAATCGCCACATCCACCGAATCAAAACCCACATCATCCCGCATCGCCCGAACATATACCGGGCCAGGTGAGTCGCAACTGCTCAGCGCAGCGCGGCGGCGCTTGAGTGCGCTTCGGCGATCTCGCCCGACCGCAGCAGTGGCGGCAGCAGCAGCTTGGCTGTGCCTCGCCGGTACAGGGCGGCCGGCCGATCTCCGGGGACCCGCGTTCGCCGGTCGGCTCCAGGAAATGTCTGGGATCGGGCTCGTTCGAGGGCCTCACGCAGGATCAAGCCGGGATCAAAGGCCAGTTCGGCCCGGCCGGCCACCACCGCGTCGACGGGCACCCAGTGAGCCGCGCTGGCGTCGGTCCCGGCGACGGGAGTCGGCAGATTGGGACCGAGCGCGAGATAGGCGACCCGCTGGGTCTCGACCAGGGTCGCGGCGATCCTGCGCTTGTCGCCGGTGACCGACTTGATCGTTCGACGGAGACCTGGGTAGTCCCGGCACAGCCGGTCGGTCATCCAGGCTTCCATGCTGCTCGGTGTGGTCCCACTCGCTCAGCCAGAACAGCTCCAATGCCGTGTAGTCCATTGTGGACAATCGACGACGACGATCCAACCGCCATTCGATGTCGACCGGCCGCTCCAATGTCGTCCAATCCAGACTGTCGCCGGTTCGGGGTTGCGGTGACGCAGGTTCGGGCCGCTCCTGACCGAGTTCGGACACCAATGCCAGGGCGAACTCGGCGGCTTTGTACGCCGCGACTGGTTGCCAGCCGCCGCCATCGGTGTCGTACTTGCTGCCGTCGGCACCGTCACTGATGCCCCGGATCGTCAGAACCGGCGTCTCGTTGAGGTGCCCGGCCTGAGCGGTTCCCGCACTTTCCATCTCAACCGCAACGGCGTCGTTGTAGTTCCGGCGCAGCTGGTCCGCGAGCGGGGAGTCCCGGGAGTTCAGCACCACCTCTCCCGCCGCGATCGGGCCGAAGTGGACATTCGAGCCTGTCATCCACCGCGGCGAGGCCGACCGACCTCGAAACGCGTCCCCTTGTGATGTGGGTGTCAGGTCTCCGGAGGATTTCCTTGTGAAGGTGCCACCGTACCGCCCTCGGTGCGAGTCAGCCCGTTCGCCACGCAGGCTGCTTGGCACGCAGCCAGTTCCACGTCGGAGTAGGCGAGGAAGTACACGTCCGTCATGTGCGTTCCCGGGGTGTTCATCAGGTAGTCCGTAGCCGCGGTGATCAATGCGGTCGCCGTGGATTCCGCTGCGCCGCCGCCCTGTCCGCTGCCCAGCAAGGGAAACAGGATGGTGGTTGGTCGTGGAACGGCGTTGATGCGGTCCGCTTCGGTCAGCGCGTTCACCAGGCACCGCCCGACGTCGCGGATCTGCCGGTAGCCCACACCTGGCTCCCCCTGCACCGCCGCCACGTGGATGATGTGGCTGACACCGTTGCGATGGACCAGTTCTCCGGCTCCGGTGACGATCACCGCGCCCGCGGGCACCGGCCGGTGCCCGGACACCTCGCGGTCGAGTTCGTCGGCCACCAGATCGTCGACCACCTCCCCGAGGCCGTCCCGGACCGAACCGTCGTACCTGATGATGGCCGAGACCGAGAACTCCTCCACCCGAGCCATGCGCATGGTGGTGTTCTCCGGGTTGACCCAGATCTCGGCGCACCGCACCCGTCGGATGTCCCCGGTGACGATCCCGATCCGGCGACCCGTTCCCCCGACCTGGTAACGGTGAACCTCGGTCGTGGTGAGTGGCCGTCGCAGCCCGCCGGCCACTGTGTCCCCACCGGGTGAATGAAGCTGGCTCATCATCCGGCGGTACGACTCGTGCCATTCGTCCACGTCGATCCGCGGCGCGCGGTCAGCACCCAGCCGTGCGCAGGCGGCCAGGAACGTACTGACGAACTCCCATGACGGCAGGGAAAGGCCGTTGAGTTTGTCGTTGATCGTGGACCGTGGATAGGGATCGCCCAGCCGTTGCGTCGCGCGTTCCAGCTCGCGCACCGAGGGGTTGCCGCACGCGATCCGCAACTCGCGAAGCCGAGCCGCCAGCTCGAGTACCGGTTCTGGTCGTTGACGGTGAACGGCATCCGGTGACACCCACCCAGGTTATGGGATGGCGGTGACCGGCGGCGACACATGACCGGGTGTGTCCGGGATTGCTGCCGGACACACCTCCGGACAGCGATCTTTTCCCCAGCGGCCGGAAAAAGAAATTCGCACCCCGGACCGCATTCCACAACCACGCATCGGCGGTCGCGTACCGCCATGCCCTGGGAAAGGGAAAAGTCATGGACACCATCACCGAATTCTTCCACTCCGAGGTCGTCCGCCGCCTGTCGCTGGGCGCGCGGACAGCTTTCCTGGTGACGGCCGCGGCCGTGATCACCGTGCTGCGTGTGGTCGGCGGGGACACCGTTGACCACACCGCCGCCCCGAGCGTGACCATGGCGGCCGCCCCGGCGCACCACGGCCCGGTGCGGGACTGCCCGGTCATCGACTGCTGACGACGAAGTTCGCGGCGGCCGGCACGCACCGGCCGCCGCTTCAGGACCACTCCGGCAGCCGTTCAATGTCCACGCGGAGAACGTCGGCATTGGCATGACCCAGCTTCTCGAAAATTCTCAGAGCCTCCTGCCACGCGGTCCGGGCCGCAGAGATTTCGCCGGAAAGCACATGGGTTTTTCCGATCTGCATCAACGTTGTCGCCTCGTTGAACCGGTTACCCAGGTCGCGATACAGCTCCAATGCGTTCCGGTACGCGAACAGCGCCGCTTGGCCGTCGCCGACATGCTGGCTGGCATATCCCAAGCTGTTCCACGACGCCGCCTGTCCCACTCTGTCACCTATCTGTTGATGCAAGTACAGGGC
Source organism: uncultured Actinocrispum sp. (assembly GCA_966244135.1). Classification (GTDB taxonomy): domain Bacteria; phylum Actinomycetota; class Actinomycetes; order Mycobacteriales; family Pseudonocardiaceae; genus Kibdelosporangium. Next base: position 4,579 of record CBIMJO010000495.1, read on the forward strand.
CTCGCTACAACAGTCGTGCGCGGTCCGGTAGTCGCCCAACTGTGCGTGGTACCAGCCGACGTCGTTGAGCGCGTCGGCCTGCCCGGCCTGGTGCTCGGCCGACCGATAGAGGGCCAGCGCCTGCTGCGCGTGATCCAGGGCGGCCGGCAGGTCGTCCTGCTGCCAGAACGCCCACGCGAGTTCCAGCTGCACACGGGCCTGACTTGGTTTGTCCTGAGCGGCGCGATGCAGGTCGAGGGCACTGCCCAGGTGGGTGCGGGCCACGTCGAACGCGCCGAGCCGCACCGAGGCATAGGCAAGATTGCTGTGCATCAACGCCTCACCCAGCCGGTCGTGCGCGCGCCGGGCGGCGGTCAACGCCAACTGTCCGCTGGTCGCGAGGTCGTGCCACAGCCCGCCACGGCGGAGAAATTCGGCCAGACTCCACAGGATCTGCCAGGCGTGGTGGAGGTGACCGGTGCGCTCGGCATGTTCGACCACGGCCAGCAACACCGGATGCTCCGCGTCGAGCCAGGCCCACGCCTCGGCAGTGGCTGTGAGGTGATCCCGCAACACACCGTCGATCGGCGCGGCCACTGTCACCGGATCCCGGTGCGGGCTCAACTGGCGGTCAGCCGCATGCGCATTGGTCAGGTAGTAGTCGAACATCCGCGCCATCGCTCCGGCTCGGTCGGTGCCGGACTCCACAATGTCCACCTGGTCGACCGCGTACGCGTGCAGGAGGTCGTGGAACTCGAACCGCCCGGACGGACGTTCCTGGACCAGGTTCGCCCGCACCAGCCGGCTCAACGCCGCACGGGCGTCCCCGATGGACACGCCGGCCAGGCTGGCCGCGGCCGAGGCCGCGAAGTCGGGTCCGGGATGGAGACCGAGTAGCCGGAACATCCGTGCCGCCGCGGTGTCCAGACGCTGGTAGGACCAGGAGAACACGGCTCGCACGTTGGCGCCGAGGTCACCGGAGTCCAGCGCGTCGAGCCGGTCCTGCTCGTCGTGCAACTCCTCGGCCAGAGCTCGCAGCGGAAGACGCGGGCTCATCGCGGCCCGGGCGGCCACGATCGCCAGCGCCAATGGCAAACCATCGCAGTACTTGATGATCTCGGTCACCGCCGCCGGTTCGGCGGCCAGGCGCTCACGACCCAGCCGACGGGCCAGCAACGCGCGGGACTCGCTGCGGCTCAGGGCGTTCAGGGTCAGCGGGTGCGCGCCCTCGCCGGTGATGACGCTGGACAACTGTGCACGGGTAGTGATCACGACGAAGCAGGAGGACCCACCTGGGAGCAACGGCCGTACCTGGTCCGAGTCGGCCGCGTTGTCCAGCACGATCAGCACCTGCCGCCCCGCCAGGACCGTGCGGTACAACGCGGCCTGAGCACCGGCGCCCGCCGGGATCTGGTCAGGCGGAACACCCAGCGCACCGAGGAAGCCGTGAATCGCCTCGGCCGGACGCATCGGCGAGCCGGCCGGGTCGAATCCGCGAAGGTTGACGTAAAGCTGACCGTCGGGGAAGTCGCCGGCCACCTGGTTGGCCCAGTGGACCGCCAGGGTCGTCTTGCCCATCCCAGCCGCGCCGTCGATGGCGGTGATGACGACCGTGCTGGTGTCCGAAGCAAGCTCACCGAGCAGCTCGGTCAGGTTTCGCAGTTCCTCGGTACGGCCGACGAAATGACGGTTGTAGGCAGGTAACTGGCGAGGTACCAGCGCGTTCGACCTGCTCGACGGTGCCGGGGCGCCAGGTGGGTACGGGTGATCTGGCAGGCACACCCACGCGACCGTCTTGGTCTCCTTGACCTCGACGCGCACGGACCGGAACGACTCCGGCCGCGCCGCTTGGCTCTGCCGGACGACATCGTCGTAGAACCAGTCCGAGACGACCAGCGCCAGCACACCAGGTGACCCCGCCAGGGCCGCCTTGACCGGTTGGGCGTCCAGCAACCGGAAAGCCGTGTTGATCGAGGCGCCCGTGACGCCATGGCTGTCGGGGTGGACCTCACCGGCGTTCAACGCGGCCCTCAGTCGTACCCGCTCCGGTGGGATGTGCACGTCGTTGTGCCGGCACAGAGCTTTCACCAGTTGGTGCGGCAACGTCTCGACGAACAGCGCCTTCGGGACCTCCGGCGGTGCCAGGACGAGCACGCCGTCTCCTCGGTCCTCGTGATGGCAGGAGATCCATGGGATGCCCGCGTCTCGGAAGGCCTCGCGAATGGCCAGATACACACCGGCACGGAGGGAGACACGATTCGCGTTCGTTCTCCGCGTGTCACCGAAGGCCTCGATGTCCACCACGAAAATGGTCCGGTGGACCGCGGGTGGCAGCACGGACGGGCCGGCCGTGGACAGACGTTCGGCGAGCAGCTGCCCGAACCGGTCCACGTCGACCTCGCCAGGATCGACGGCCAGGCTGTACCCGTCGGGCCGGTCGGTCAAGGAGAAGACATCCC
>CBIMJO010000496.1:0-7005 GCA_966244135.1 uncultured Actinocrispum sp.
GTCCACATCGCCGTGGCGCGTGGCATCGCGACGATCACCCTCGACTCGCCGCACAACCGCAACGCGCTGTCCCGCCAGCTGCGCGGCGAGCTGCGCAACCACCTGACCGACGCGATCGACGACGACGCCGTGCGGGTGATCGTGCTGGACCACACCGGCCCGGTGTTCTGCGCGGGCATGGACCTCAAGGAAGCCGGCGGCGCGACCGCGGGCGACCAGGGTGTGAACGAGTTCCCGGAGATCCTCGACCTGATCCGGACCAGCCCCAAGCCGGTCGTCGCCAAGCTCGCCGGGCCCGCCCGCGCCGGGGGCGTCGGCATCGTGGCCGCCGCGGACATCGCGGTCGCCTCGGACGCGGCCACCTTCGCGTTCACCGAGGTCCGGATCGGCGTCGTGCCCGCGGTGATCTCGGTGACCGTGCTGCCGCGCCTGCTGCCGCGCGCCGCCCACGAGTTGTTCCTCACCGGCGAGACGTTCGGCGCGGCCCGGGCCGCGGCCATCGGCCTGATCAACTCCGCCGTGCCCGCGGACAAGCTCGACGAGGAGGTCGAGCGGTACGCCGGGATGCTGATCAAGGGCGGCCCGGTGGCGCTGGCCGCGACCAAGGCGCTGCTGCGGGAACCGGCAGGCGACTTCGCGAGCATGCTCAAGCTCTCCGCCGAGTTCTTCGCCAGCGAGGAGGGCCAGGAGGGCATCGCCGCCTTCGCCCAGAAGCGCCAGCCCTCGTGGATCCCGGAATGAGGCCTCGCGGTACGCTATCTGAGTCATGACGACTTCTCATGACTCTCCCGCGCGAGTGATCGACGAGTTCCTCGCCGCGTTCAACTCCGGTGACGCCACCGCCCTGGAACCGTTGTACGAGGCCGACGCCGTTATGGTGCCGCGCCCAGGCATGCCGGTCACCGGGCGGGACCTGTCCGCGGCCATCGGGTACATGCTGCGGCTGGGCAAGCCGATGCGCGCCGAGCTGCGCCAGTGCTATGTCGCCGGTGACATCGCGTTGCTAGTGGTCGACTGGTCCATTCCGGACACCGAGCTGGCCGGGACCGCTTCCGACGTGCTCCGCCGCGGCCCGGACGGCAAGTGGCGCTACGCGATCGACAACCCCATGGGCACCGCCTAGTTCTCGAAGATCGCGATGGCGCGGGTCCAGCTGCCGGACGCGGCGTGCACCTTGGTGGGGAAGCACGCGACCTGGAAGCCGGTGGGCGGCAAGGTTTCCAGGTTGTGCAGCTTCTCGATCTGGCAGTAGCACCGCTCCCGGCCGACCCCGCCCCTGCTCGCCGTTGTCCATTGTGGACGCGTAGCGCCAGGGTGCGTTGACGTGGGTTCCCGCGTGTGTGGTCATTTTACCCACTCGAATGCCCAGCCCTCGCCGTCCGGTGGGCGCTGTGCCAAGGGAAAGTGTGCACGGCCGGTGTAGGCGTGATCGCTAGCGTGGCCGGGCCGCCCTAACACTGGAGGACAGGATGATCGACGTCAGCCGTAGCGAGTTGCTGGGCCTGCTGAGGCAAGGTGGGCAGATCTTCAACGACTGGCGGGTCAAGCACGAGGACGTCGGCATCGACCTGTCCGGTGCGGATCTGTCCGGGCTGGATCTCGAGGAGGTGTTCCTGTCCGGGGCGAACCTGGTGGGCACCGACTTCTCGCACACGTCGTTGCGCAACGCGGTGCTCAGCGGCGCCTACCTGAAGGACGCCCAGTTCGTGGCGGCCGATCTGAGCGGTGCGTTGTTCGGGCCGCCGGACCTGATCGACTCGACGCTCGCGTTGTCGCCGCTGGGCCGGCGGACGAACTGGGGCGCGGAGCTGGAAGGGGCGGTGTTCACCGGCGCGACCCTGGAGGGCACGTCGTTCCGCGAGGCTCCGCTGGGCGGCGTCGACCTGCGTGGCTGCGACCTGTCCACGCTCGACCTGCGCGGCACCGACCTGGCCGACGCGATCGTCGACGCCATGCCGGAGCCGCGCGAACGCACCAGCGGGGTGTTCAGCATGGTGACGCCGAACGACGACCAGTTCGGCAACACCTGGATCACCGTGCGCTGGACCTGATCACTCGGTGAAGTCGCGGTCCCGGTGCGAGCCGAACAGCGCGAGCGTCGGGATCCAGGTCCCCGGGTCGCCGTCCCAGTCCATCGCCCGGACCTGCGCCTCGCTGCGCCGGCCGCCGATCGCGCGCAGCACCTCGAACGACGAAGCCCGGAGTGTGCCCACGGGGTCGCCCGCGCCGATGACCCGCTCGCCGTGCTCGAGCACGATCCGCAGTGCCGGGATGTCGTTCTCCCGCATGCGTTTGTCCAGCTCCTGCAACGGGCGGGTGAGCGCGGACCGCACCGCCACGTTGTCCCGCTCGCCCGGTTCGCCGACGGCCGTGCGCAGGTCGTGTTCGTGCATCACCACCTCGGTCACCAGGACCGAACCGGTGGGCGTGTCGAACAGGGGCTCGACCAGCCGGCGGTTCTCGGTCCACTCGGCGACGGCGTCCGCGAGGGTGCCCGACCGGCGGTCGAGCACCTGCTGGTCGCTGTCGCCGAACTTGTGCTCATGGAAGTTCCGCAGGCCGCTGGCGAGGTGCGCGACCAGGTCCTTCACGGACCAGCCGGGACAGGCATCGACGGGGACGTCCTCGTGCCCGGCCGCCAGCGTGGTGATGCGGTGCATGCTCTGGTCATAAGTGGCCGCATTGCTCATGCGACCACCTTGGCACTGATTCCTGTCATCCGCTGACAGGAATCAGCCCGTGCGGGCCCAGTCCTCCCGGAGCGACTCGTCGTACCGCTGCAGGACCAGCTCGGCCACATCCGGGTCCGCACCCAGCGGCTCCGCGATGACGGCCGACGGATCCAGCTCGCGCGCCGCCGCGTACACCCGATCGGGGAGCAACCCGGGAGCAAGGAACCAGGAGGCCACCGCGATCCGGGTCGCTCCGCGGGCCCGCAACTGAGCCACGGCCTGAGGGACGTCCGGCTGCACGGCGGCGGCGAACGCGGCCACCGCACCGGCCCACCCCGTCTGACGGCACCACCGCTGCGCGATGGCGTTGACCGAGGCGTTGGCGCGCACGTCGGAGGATCCGGCACCACCCAGGATCACGCCCAGCGAGGGATCGCTGAAGTCGACGCCTGCAGAGGTCAACCGGCGCAGCGCGGCCGACTCGAGCCGGGGATCCGGCCCGAGCACATCCGACACGGTCACCGAGAGCCGCGGGTTGCGTTGGTGCGCCTCGTGAACCAGCGCGGGAACGTCCACTTTGGCGTGATAGGCCCGGCCCAGCAGCAGCGGCACCACGACGACCGGGCCGCTCAGCCCGGCCAGCACGTCACCGAGCGAGGGCGCGGAGAGGTCCAAAAAGGACACCCGGGCGTCCACGCCGGGGCGCAGCGCGCGGACCACGTCGACCAGCTCGGCGATCTGCGCGGCGGAACGGGGATCGCGGCTGCCGTGGGCGACAGCCACCAGGGGAATGCTCACGTGAAGGCTCCGGTCAGGCCACGGGCCCGCAGCACGGCCCGTTCGATCGGACGGAACACCAGCAGCTCGATCCCGATGCCCACCAACAGGATCAGCAGGATCGCGGCCAGCACCGTCGGCATGTCGTTGAAGTTCGACCCCTGGTTGAGGTACGCGCCCAGGCCCAGCCCCAGGTCCGGGCTCTGCGCGATCAGCTCGGCGGCCATCAGCGACCGCCACGAGAACGCCCAGCCCTGCTTGAGCCCCGCCAGATATCCAGGCAGTGCGGCGGGCAGCAGGATGTGCCGCGCCGAAGCCAGCCGGCCGGCGCCCAGGGTCTTGCCGACCCGCGGCAGGATCGGCGGGATCTGGTCGATCCCGGCGACCAGGCCGTTCGCGATCGAGGGCACCGAACCCAGCAGCACGACGAAGTAGATCGCGCCGTCGTTGGTGCCGAACCACAGGATCGCCGCAGGCACCCACGCCACCGACGGCAGCGACTGCAACCCGCTGACCAACGGGCCGATCGCCTGCCGCACCACCCGCACCTTGGCGATCAGCAACCCGAGCGGCGTCGCGATCACCAGGCCCGCGAGGAACCCGAGCACGGCACGGTGGATCGACGTCCACAGCACTTCCCAGATCTGCCCGGTCTGGACGAGCTCCTCGAAGTCCGCCCACACCGCGAGCGGTGCGGGCAGCTTGAACTCCGGCCAGAAGGCCGCGGCCCACAACGCCTGCCAGACCCCGACCAGCACGACCAGGGCCACCACCGGCGGTGCGGCGGCGCGCAGGAACCGGCGCCAGCGCGGGCCTTCCCGGCGTGTGGTGGGAGTGTCCAGGGCGTCCAGGCCGGCTTCGACCTTGGACAGGTCCTGAACGTCAGCGTCCGGCATGGGTGCTGATCACCTCTCGCAGCTGGCCCGTGATCTCCTCGGTCAGAGCTTCGGTGTCACTGTCCTCAGTGGACCATTCGCGCACGACACGGCCGGGCCGTGAGGACAGCAGCACCACACGCTGCCCCAGCCGCACAGCCTCGCGGACGTCGTGCGTGACGAACAGGACCGCGGTCGACGTCCGCTCATAAACGCGCAAAAGCTCACCCTGCAACACATCCCGGGTGATCGCGTCGAGCGCGGCGAACGGCTCGTCCATCAGCAGCAACGCGGGCGTGTCCGAACCCTGCACGCGCTGGGTCGCGGCGAGCGAACGCGCGAGAGCCACGCGCTGGCGCATGCCACCGGACAGCTCGTGCGGGCGCTTGTGCCCGGCCCCGCCCAGCCGCACCAGGTCCAGCAGCTCGGCCACCTTCGCCTGCCGGTCCGCGCGGCCGAACCCGGCCAGCCGCAACGGCAGCTCGATGTTGCGGAACGCGGTCAGCCACGGCATCAGCGCGGCCTCCTGGAACATCACCGCCGGGCGCGAGGTGTTCAGCGTGATCGCGCCGCTGGTCGGCGCGTCCAGCCCGGCCACCAGGTTGAGCAGGGTGGACTTGCCGCAGCCGGACGCCCCGAGCAGGCAGACGAACTCGCCGGGCGCGACACTCAGGTTCACCCCGTCCAGCGCCGCCACCGCGTCCTGGCCACGCCCGAAGACCTTGCCCACGCCGGTCAGGGCCACGGCGATCTCGGACTGCACGTGTTCGTGGGAGCTGAGTGTCGCGGTCATCCGGTGTCCCCTACTTTTCCAGGCCCGCGGTGTCCACCGCGGGCTTGCCGGTCGCCTTGAGTGCTTCGTTCAGCGCGGAGAAGTCGGCGAACCCCTTGAGGTCCGCGGTCTCCTTGACGATCTTCGCGGTCACCGAGTCCTTGGCCAGCTGCGGGAAGGTGCTCGCGATCGGGTCGGTGGTCAGCTCGATGCCCTTGAACGCGCTGTCCAGCACCCCCTGGCTGAGGGTGCTGCCGGCCAGCTCCTTGAGCGCGGCGTTGACGGTGGTCTTGGCGTCGGCCTCGTTGGACTTGGCCCAGTCGATGGCCTTGATGTGCCCGCGCAGGATGGCCTGCACGGTCTGCGGGTACTTCTGCAGGAACTCGGTGCGCACGATGATCACCGTGGTCGGGAACTTCCCTCCTGCCCACAAGGTCTTCTCGTCGAGGAGCACCTTCGCCCCGGCGTCCAGGACCAGCCGCGAGGACCACGGCTCGGGCAGCCAGGCACCGTCCAGCTGGCCGGACTTGTAGGCGTCCAGCGTCTTCGGGTTGTCCAGGTTGGTGATCTTGACGTCGGTCAGGTTCTTCTCGGCGACCAGCTTCTTCAGCGCCACGTCCTGGGTGTTGCCCAGCGACGGGGTGGCGATGTTCTTGCCCTTCAACTGGTCCACCGACGTGATGTCCGGCTTGGTGACCAGCTGCGCGCCCCCGGAGACCGCTCCCGAGATGAGCTGGATGGTGCCCTTGGACTTGGTGAACGCGTTGATCGCCGGGCCGGAGCCGATGAACCCGATGTCCAGCGAGCTGCCCAGCAGCGCGTTGACCTCTTCCGGGCCCGCGTTGAACGTCGTCGTGGACAGCTTGGTCGAGCCGAGTTCCTTGGTGTAGAAGTCCTTCTTCACGCCGATGATGGCCGGCGCGTGCGTGACGTTCGGGAAGTAGCCGAGCCGGACCTCCGCCGGGCCCTGCGCCTGCGGTGCCTGCGTGGCGGGTGCGTTGCCGCTGTCCGCTCGCGAGCACCCTGCTGCCAGGGCCAGTGCCGCGGTCGCCGCGGCGAGGAGGCGGAGCGTTCTCGTCGTGCTCACGATCGGGTTCCTTCCGAAGGTCATGGGGAGGTCAGGGACCGGGAGAGACCGCGTCCCGGACCGGGAGCGGCGCGCCGACCAGGCCCGCTGCGAGCGTGGTCCCGTCAGCGGCGTCGATGACGAGGAACGCTCCGGTCCGGCGGCTCACCGTGTAGTCGTCGATCGGCAGCGGTTCGGCGGTACGGAGCCTAACTTGGCCGATCTCATTCAACTGCAACGATTCGGGCAACTCCACACTGGACAGCTTCTGCTCGTCGAAACGCGAGATCAAATCGGTGACGAACGCCTGCGTGGTCTTCGTGCCGTGCTTGACGAGAACCCGCGCGTTCGGCCGCAAACCCTTGTCCGACAACCAACACAGCGTCGCTTCGAACTCGTCGGTCACGGTCGGGGGAGTGTTCGCCGTGGAAATCAAGTCCCCCCGGGAAATGTCCAGATCGTGGGAGAGGATGAGCGTGACCGAATCGCCCGCGGTCGCCTCGGGAAGTTCGCCCTCCGGCGTATCTATCCGCTCGACGATGCTGCGTCCTGCTGACGGCAGAACGACAATCTCGTCGCCGGGCTTGACCGTGCCCGCCGCGACCTGGCCCGCGTACCCGCGGTAGTCGGGGAACTCCGGTGTGCGAGGCCTGATCACATACTGGACGGGGAACCGGAACGGCACGTGGTGCGGGTCCGGCTCGACCGGGACCCTCTCCAGGTGCTCCAGCAACGTCGGCCCGGTGTACCAAGGGGTGTTGGCCGACTTGTCCACAACGTTGTCACCGACGAGCGCGGAGACCGGGATGGCCAGCACATCGCCCTCGCCGTACCCGAGTGCGG
>CBIMJO010000497.1:0-7000 GCA_966244135.1 uncultured Actinocrispum sp.
ATGTCGTGCGGCCTCCCGCAACGCCGGGAACGAGTCGTTCGCGGCATGCCCGGTCAATACCAGAAGTCCAATGAGGACTGCGACGAACCCGAGGTGCGTCATCACCGCGTACCAGCGGCCGGCCGAGGCGACCTCCGGACGGCGCCGATGCTCCGCGACCACCAGCAGCAACGAGGTCAGCGCCATCAGCTCCCAGCACACCAGCAAAGTGCCCACGTTCGCCGCGGCCGGCACCAGCAGCATCGCTACCACGAACAGCGGGACCATCGCCTGCACTGGCCGGGCTCGCAGGCCGTGCGAGCGGGTGTAGCCGATGCCGTACACACCCGCCGCCACCGCGACAGCCCCGGTCACGGCGACGAACAGCCCGCCCAGCGCGTCCAACGTGAGCGCAACCCCAGACAGCGGCAGCAATCCCGGCAGTGCGACCGACAGCGAGTCACCCGTCGTTGCCGCGAGACCGGCCACCACACCCGCCGCACCAGCCAGCGCCGTACCTGTTCCGGCCACCGCCGACCGCACCCCGCCGGGCACCACCACTGCGGCCAACGCGGTCAGGACTCCCAGCACACACGCACCGCCGCACCCCAGAGCTGCCAGGCTCATCGGCCGGTCAGCTTCCGCAGTCCCTCGACGATCGCCTCCGGGCGCGGCGGACATCCGGCGATCTCCACATCCACCGGCACGACATCCCGCACCGCGCCCACAACTCCATACGCCCCAGCGAACACACCACAGTTACGCGCGCAGTCACCCACCGCCACAACCAGTTTCGGCCCCGGCACCGCGTCATACGTCCGCCGCAACGGCTCGGCCATGTTGCGGGTCACCACCCCGGTCACCACCAACGCGTCCGCATGCCGCGGCGAGGCCACCAGACGCGCGCCGTACCGCTCGGCGTCGTACACCGGCCCGAACGCCGAACCGATCTCCACCTCACAGCCGTTGCACGAACCCGCGTCCACATGCCGGATCTGCACCGACCCACCCAGCGCCGCCGTCACCGGGCCATCGGGTCTCGCGGGCGCCGGCTCGGCCACCCGCCCGGTCCGGCGGATCTTGCGCCACAAACCCAGCACTGTCGAGCTCCACACAAGTCGTTGTCGGGCAAAGGAGGGAAGAGGTGCGACCACCCCGCTGGATTGTCGGACCCAGGAGGCACGGGGTGACCGCGGCCTATCCACCCGGCGCGGCGGAACCGGGCCTGCGCGGCTTCCGGTTCGACACCATCGCCGAGGACACCGGCGTCCGCAGGTCTTCGAGCAGGTCCACCTGCCCGGCCAGCACACCGGTGAGGATCTTCCGTGCTACCGCGAGCAGCTCCGCCACGTGCGGGCTGGTCAGCGAGTAGAACACGTTCGAACCTTCTTTCCGGGTGATCACCAGCCCGGCCCGGCGCAACACCCCGAGCTGCTGCGACAGGTTCGCGGACTCCACTCCCACCGCCGGCAGCAACTCCGCCACCGCGAGTTCCCGTTCGCTGAGGAGCTCCAGCACCCGGATCCGCGCGGGATGACCGAGTGTCTTGAAGAAGTCCGCCTTGAGCTGATAAAGCGGCCTGCTCACCGGTACTCCTTCCACGCACTCGCGTCACACGACCAGCACCCTAGTCGCACGCTTCAATAGTTGCTAATCTTAGCAAGTCTGAAAGGGTGCGCCGCCGGTGCCTCTCGCACCAGGAGGTGAGAGATGCGCAAGCCGACCGTCGCCGACGTGATGACGCGCCAGGTCGTCACCGCGGTCCGTGACACCCCGTTCAAGGAACTCGTCGGCACCATGGTCGGTCGCGGCCTCGACGCGCTACCTGTCATCGACCATTCCGGCCGGCCGATCGGGGTTGTCGCCGAAGCCGACGCTCTCACCAAGCTGGAATTCCACGCCGGCGCCGACCTGCCGCCGTTGCTCGCGGGCACTCACCGCCGTGCCCGCTGGTACAAGTCGCACGGGCTGACCGCAGCCGACCTGATGACCACGCCCGCACGCACCGTCAGCGAGCACGACACGCTGGATCGCGCCGTACACACCTTGGCCGACTGCGGCGTGCGGCGCCTCTACGCCGTGGATCGCACCGGTGTGCTCGTCGGTGTGATCACCCGTCCGGACGCGTTGAGGATCTTCCTGCGCAGCGACAGCGCCATCAGCGCTGACGTCGAGCAGGAGATTGTCGGCTGGTCCCGCAGGCTCACCGTACGGGTGTCCGATGGCGTGGTGACGCTCGACGGCTCGCTCGCCCTGCACAGCTCGGTCGACCGCGCCACCGTCGTCACCAGCCAGATCCCCGGGGTCGTCGCCGTGCGCAACAACCTGCGTTACGACATCGACGACCTCATGATCACCGGGCTCTAGGCCGGTCGTCCACGTCCGCCGCCGGGATGGTGATCGGTGTCTGCAGGTCTGCCAGCAGCTCGATCTGCCCGGACAGCACACCAGTGAGGATCTTGCGCGCGACGGCGAGCAACTCCGCGAACAAGGGGCTGGTCAGCGAGTAGTAGACGTTCGAACCCTCTTTGCGGGTGGACACCAGCCCAGCCCGGCGCAGCACCGCCAACTGCTGCGACAGGTTCGCCGGCTCCACCTCGACCTCGGCCAGCATCTCGGCGACGGCGTGCTCACGCTGGCTGAGCAACTCCAGGACCCGGATCCGCACGGGGTGCCCGAGTGTTTTGAAGAACTCCGCCTTGACCTGGTAAAGAGGCCTGCTCACCGCGCGCCCGCCGTCGTCGTGTCGCCGTCGCCCCTTGCTGTCCACGTATCCGCAGCGGTCGTCGCAAGGTTCGGCATCTGCCAACCTTAGCAAGGCCGCACGTGCTCGACCTCGCGCAACGGGATCCTTGGGCGCGTTACGCGGACGGCTCGCGGTCAATGCCGAGCAACGCCTGAGTCGCCGCCTCGGCGACCTGGTCCACCAGGTCGCGATCGAGCGCCGAGGGCACGCGCGACTCCGGCGGAGTGGCCATCACCAGTGCGAAGGCGCACGCCAGGTGCACGTCGATCGCCATGCTCGCCGCCGGAACCATGATGACCGCCTGGATCAGCCCGGGCAGCGCCAGCAAGGGATAGAGCGGATACCCGGCGACGATCACCCCCGGATCGCCGTGCCTGGACGCGCCTACCAGGTCGATCAGCGCATCAGCCTGCGAGGCCACCTGGTGCAACGGGAAAACCGCCGCGTCGGCCGGATTCCACGTGGTCAGATCACTGACGCCAGTGGCAATGACCAGCTGACTGAGCAACGGCATCCGCCCCGCCCCGGCAATCACCACCCGGCTGCGCTGCGGTGGGCGACCTGCCTTGCTCAACGTCGTGAGCAAGGCGGCGGTCAACGCGATCGCGGTGGTGTCGCGGTCGGTGACCAGCCTCGGCGTGACCGGGACGGCCACGGATTTCACATACGGGACGAACACAGCCCCGATATCGGCTGGCAACTCGTCCGCGGCCGCCTGCAGTTCACCCGGTTTCACTGCGACCACCCGCGCCGACAAGTCGGTCAGCTCATGGATCAACGTCGCATACAGCCGCAACAACGGCTCCACCGCCCGCAGCCGCGCCCGCGACCCAGCGGCGTCCATCGGCCCGGGTAGAGCACTGCCGTCGCTGACGATCACGACAGTTCGCTCGGCTCGCTCGGGCACGACTTCATCATCTATGGATGTATAAAAATCTGCAAGTATGAACATGGTGGGCATCTTGCAATGTGAACCAGCAAATGCACCGCCACCCGTATCCCCTTCGAGGGCCAATGACGGCGTCCTTGAACCTCGGTCGCGTCGGAGCCGCGCGGCCATGGAGCGTCGTAACTCTGTGAATCCCAGCACGCCTTCTCCAGCAACGGTGCCAGTCGATGTCCGCGCGGATGCTGGGAGACAGGAAGGAAAACGAGGTCGTGGTCCGGCGCGGATGTCCTCAGTGGACGTCCTGGTCGTAGTCGACAATGGTCCAGACTTCGACCGGGCAGCTGTTGAAGACTCCGCTGACCTTGAAGCAGGGTTGCCTGCGCGAGAAGGGTTTCTTCGCGTTCTTGGTGAGCTCGGCGCCCATGATCTGCGCACATGTGGTGAGCAGTGCGATGCGTGTGTCGATGGTCTCGCCGCTGGGGAACACATGCACCCTGATCCGGTCCCGCTCCAAGGTGACCGCCATCTCCAGGCTGACGTCCGCACCGGCCTGGCGGACCGCCTCGAACAGCGCGGTCGCGATCCCGGCGTTAGGCATGATCATCTCGACGGTCGTTCTGACATCCGCCTCGCCAACCGGACCTTGCGGACTGTTGGGTTTGTCGTCCTTCCACCCGGGTCGTGACAGCAGTCCGGGCATCGACACCATCTGCCCCACACGGAACCACAGGTCCAATGAGCGCTTGAGGTTGCTCGCGATGGCGCCTCGCAATGAGGGGTCGTTGCCGGCGCTGTGCAAGGCGCGCGCGTAGTCAAGCCCGGCGGCGGCTTCGGCAGCCAACTGCTTCAGCGCACGGACACCTTCCGAACACTGTTGCGGTATCTCGCTCCGTTCCAAGGCATGCAGCGCGGCATCAGCGTGGACACCCAGAGTTGAGGCCACCGACAGCATCGCGGTGAGGTGAGCGGTGGGTACCGGGTCGATCTTCACCCACGCCGGCAGTTTCACCGGCAGGTCAAGCTGGGCAGCGAGGTCGTAGCCGGGATCCGCTGCTGCCTGCCTCGCCCGGCTGACCCAGCCCTGCACAGTCGACAGCAGGTTGAAGACCTGGTCGTAGGTACCCGCCGGAGCGAATCCGACGGTCGACTGGTCGGCCAGGTAATCCGCGTCCAGCAACGCTTCGCCGAGTGTCTGCAACGTGAACGCGTTCCAGGCGGCGAGCAACTGGCTGCACGTCCCCGGCGCCGCCGCCCACGGCCCTGACTGTGCGAGGGCCTGCTCCGCCCGGAGCCTCTCAGCGGCCATCCACTCGTCATAGGCAGCCCGTCCCGCGACGCGAAGCGCCTCTAACGGTGCCGTTGCCTTTTCACCCGCCACAGCTGCGCGCAACCTCGCACCGAGCGTCGGCTTTGGCGGATACGTCATGGCACTCCCTGATCGTCGGGCGTGCCCACTCTAAGGCCGCGGATCCGGCACTCGATCAGCGCCGTGCCAGTCGCCTACGACCACAGACCGAGGCAACACTTACTCGGATTAGTACGACATCGCATCACGGATGCGCCGTTCGCGTAGGATTCGTCGCGGTAGTTCGTTTCTGCTCGGCGGTGGCCCGGCATTCGCCGTGACTGGCCTTGATGTTTGCTGGCGGCACCCAACAGAACGGGGTTCCGACAATGGAAACGGAGTTTCCACGTCCGCTGTCGCCCCCTCGATCGTGCGGTCCGGCCAGGGGCTAATCTGGCCGCCGTGTCGCGTGACCTTGATGGGTTAGTTGCTGCCTATGCCGACCTTCGTGCAGTGCTGGAGAGGAACATCCACGCGCTGGGTGATGAACATCCGGACACACTGACCACCCGCAACAATCTCGCCTTGGTGTTGCGTGATCAACGCGATTTCGCTGGTGCGGAGGAGGGGCTTCGCGGAGCGTTGGAGGTCTGTGCGCGGGCGCTGGGTGCCGGGCACCCGGTCACGCTGACCACTCGCAAGAACCTCGCTTCGGTGTTGAGTGAACGCGGTGATTTCGCTGGTGCCGAGGCGGAACATCGCGCCGTGCTGGCAATCCAGACCCGCGTCCTCGGTGACGCGAACCCGGCCACGCTGACCACCCGCCACAATCTCGCGGTCGCCCTGCATGCTCGACGTGACGTCGCTGGTGCCGAGGCAGAATGCCGCGCAGTGCTGGAAGGGCGCACGCTCGTACTGGGGGCGGAGCACCCGGACACGCTGGACAGCGCCAGCACTCTCGAGGCCGTGCTGAGTGACCAGGCCGTTGTCGCCGGTACTGAGCAGGGTGAGGTCGGTACCCCGGTACTGACCGCAGAGGACCCGGAAACGTTGGCGACCCGTGTCCAGCTCGCGGAACAGTTGCGCGAGCAGCGCGATCTCATCGCGGCCAGGGCGGAGTACCGTGCGGTGCTGGAGATCCGCTCGCGAGTACTCGGGCCCGAACATCTGGACACCCTGACCACCCGTAACAGCATGGCCTATGTGTTGTTCGATCTGGGTGATCTGGTTGATGCCGAGGCGCACCTTCGCGCGGTGTTCGAGATTCGCTCGCGGGTACTGGGTGCCGAGCATCTGGACACTCTCGCCGCTCGCGTCAATCTCGCCATGGTGCTGGAAGAACAGCACGATTTCATCGGAGCCGAGGCACAGCTTCGGGCGGCGTTGGAGATTGTCACGCGAGTACGGCGCGCCGAGCATCCGATTGCGGTGACCATCCGCGACGCTCTGTCCAATGTGGTCAACCACATGATCCGTGCCGAGGCACAGAGTGGCGCGGCGGTCGATACGCAGAAGGATGAGCTGGACGCCGAGCTGCAGGAGACGGTGACCAACCGCGAGAACCATGCGATCGAGCTGCGCGAGCGCGGCGATTTCGCCGGCGCCGAAGCGGAATATCAGGCCAACCTCGCGACCTACCTGCAGGAGCTGGGCGCCTACCACCCGGACACTGTGGTCTGCCGACAACGACTCACGTCGGTGGTGAACGATCAAGGTGACATGGCCCGCGGCGAACAACAGCTTCGCGCGGTGATGGCGGCGCACATCATCACGATCGAAGACCAGGGCAGCCCGGTCGCGCTGGCGAGCCGCTACGACCTCGCGGTACAACAGCATTTGCAGGGCAAGCAGGCGGACGCGGAAGCACAGCTCCGAGTGATCACCGAGATCCGCACGCGCGTGCTAGGCCCGGACCATCCAGACACGTGGACCAGCCGCGAGGGTCTCGCGACCGTCCTGAACATGCTCGGTGATCTCGCCGGCGCCGAAGCGGAATACCGTGCCCTCCTGGCAGTCCGCGGGCGAGTGCTGGGCGCCGGGCATCCGGACGCCCTGCAGACCTACCAGAACCTGGTGGACGTGCTGGAACAGCGCGGTGACC
>CBIMJO010000498.1:0-6995 GCA_966244135.1 uncultured Actinocrispum sp.
CTTTACCCTGCCGAGGCCGCCGACGGGACCCATGTCAAACCGAACCGCGCCCCAACCCGCCAAGAACACAGGCGGCGAACGTGGAACATGGCCTGGACGAACGTGAGACACGCGGGGGACGAACGTGGAACACGGGTCGGGGGAAGGTGGGACATGCCGACCATGGGGCATTGACGGGGGTGTGGGGGCGCTCTTAGTCTGGCGTGGCCGCCGCGATGTAAACGTTTACATGAAGGTGGTCACCTTGAGACGACTCTCCCTGCTGGTCACGGTGGCAGCCGTGGTGGTCGCGGGACTGGCGAGCACGCCGGCGGCGTCGGCGGCCGGCACGTTCAACGTCCGCGACTACGGCGCCACCGGCAACGGGTCGAGCAACGACACCTCCGCGATCAACAACGCGATCACCGCCGCGAACTCCGCGGGCGGCGGGACCGTGGTGTTCCCCTCGGGGACGTACAAGTCGAACAACTCGATCCACATGAAGAGCAACGTGACCGTGCAGCTCGACGCGGGCGCCACGATCATGGGCTCCAGCTCGGACGCCTACGACGCGCCCGAGCCCAACCCGAACGACGACTTCCAGGACTACGGTCACAGCCACTTCCACAACGCGATGATCTGGGGCGACCGGCTGTCCAACATCGCCTTCGTCGGCGAGGGCACGATCGACGGCGGCGGGCACCTGATCACCGGCAACCCGGACTCCGGGCAGGCCGACAAGATCATCTCGCTGACCCGCTGCACCGGGCTCACCGTCAGCGGCATCACCCTGCGCCGCGGCGGCCACTTCGCGATGCTGATCAACCAGTGCGACACCGTGAAGTCCGACCACCTGACCATCGACACGGCCAGTGACCGGGACGGCTGGAACGTCATCAGCACGACGAACGCCACCATCACCAACGCCAACATCGCCGCGAACGACGACGCGCTGGTCTTCAAGAGCGACTACGCGCTGGGCGCCAAGCTGCCCAACGGCCACGTGCGGGTCAGCGACTCCAAGCTGTCCGCCAAGTGCTGCAACGCGCTGATGTTCGGCTCGGAGACGTGCGGCGACTTCACCGACTACCAGTTCGACCGGATCAGCATCAACGGCTCGAACAAGTCGGGGCTCGGCATGGTGTCGATGGACGGCGCGAAGATCTCCGACGTGCACTACCGCGACATCACGGTCACCAACGTGCACTCGCCGATCATGCAGAAGGTCGGCACGCGAAAACGATGTGGCAACAACCCGGGTGTGGGCAACATCAGCAACATCACCTACGACAACATCACCATCACCGGGAGCAGCGGCGCGTTCAGCCCGACCCTGTGGGGCGAGTCGAGCGGCCACATCAGCGACGTCACGTTCAACAACGTCAACATCCGCGTGCCCGGCGGCAACGGCACGATGTCGACCAACCCGCCGAGCAACGATCCCACCAACTACAACCCGAACAGCATCGGCACCCGCCCGGCCTACGGCTGGTACCTGCGGTACGCCAACAACATCAAGTTCCTCAACAGCTCGGTCCGGTTCGCGGCCAACGATGGCCGCCCGGCGGTCATCGCGAACAACAGCGGCCCGTTGACGTTCCAGGACTTCACCGTGCAGCGCGGCAGCAACAGCCCGTTCGACCTCGGGTTCCAGACAACGACCGGGGTGTGCGCGACGAACGTCAAGGACACCAACGGGAACGCGGTTCGCTACAACCCGTCGACGACCCCGCCATCGTGCAGTCCCGGCGCGGACTTCGACCTGGCCGCAACGCCTTCGTCGCAGACCGTCGCGGCCGGGCAGTCGGCGGCCTACACCGTCCGTGCCACAGCGGTGTCCGGATCGCCGGGTGACGTGACGCTGAGCGCGTCCGGCCAGCCCGCGGGCAGCCAGGTCTCGTTCAGCCCCAACCCCGTCGCCCCGGGCGCGGATTCGACCATGACCGTGACGACCGCGGCGAACAGTCCAAACGGGACCGCGAACATCACCGTCACCGGCAGCGCCGGGGGAGTGACCCGCACGGCCCCGGTCGGGCTGACCGTCACCGGCGGCAACGACCAGCTCGCGATCACCGGTCTGCAGGTGGCCGACGCCGCGAACTCGGCGGACTGGTCCGTCCAGCCCACCCTGAACGCGGGTTCGGCCCAGTACGGCGACCGGACCATCACGCTGCGGACCGTTCCGGCCGCGCTCGCCGGTGCCCAGTGGATCCGGACCGCGAACGACTCCAAGGCCGCCACCGCGAACCCCCTGGTGACGTTCACGATCAACCGTGCCGCAACGGTTTCGGTCGCCGTGGACACCCGGGTGGGACGGCCGTCCTGGATCGGCTCCGACTGGTCCGACACCGGGACCTCGCTGGTCAACAGCGAGGGAACGGCACGTACCTTCCGGGTCTTCGAGAAGGGCTTCGCCGCAGGTCAGGTGGCTCTCGGCCCGAACGGGGACTCCGGGAGCAGCATGTACACGATTGTCGTTCGCTAACAGTCAAGCGGCCCCTCGTGAGTCGAAAAACACTCACGGGGGGTTGCCCGGTGGTGTTGGATGGCTCGGTGGCCGTACGTCTTGATGCCGACACCGTTTCCTCGCTGGTCGGGCCGGATCTCGCCCGGATCGGGCGGGAGCACCTCGACCAGGGGCGGGTCTTCGAGCTCGCCCGGGAGGACGGCGGTGTGGCGGCGGTGGTGCTGGACTCCGCCCGTGAGGAGTTCGATGTCTGGGTCGGCGTGGTCAACGGCGCGCTGACCGGGGAGTGTGACTGCGAGGACGACGAGACCGCCCCGCTGTGCGGGCACGCGGTCGCGGTGACCCTGGCCGCCCTGGAGGACGGCCTGTCGTTCGCCTCCGTCCCCGAGAGCGACGATGACGACGACGAGGACCGGTTCGCCGAGGTGGCCGCCACGCTGAGCTTCGACCAGCTGGTGGACCTGGTGGCCCGGCAGGCCGTCGCCGACCCCGACTTCGCCGACGAGCTGCTGTCCCTGGCTGACACGGACGACTGAATCCCCGGTCGCTGGATCGGGTGAAACAGGCCGTGCGGCCGCGATTCGGCGGGCGATCATGAAGGGCGGCGGGTAGTAACTTCGGCCATGTCGAGGTTTCCCCGCTGGTGGTTGTGGGCTGCGCTGACGGTGCCCGCCGTGCTCACGGCGGGGGGTCTCGCGGTGCTGACCGGCGGTATCGAACGCCAGGTCGCGGCGAACGTCCGCGCCGCCCTGCCCGAGGTCACGGTGGACGTGCACGGCCGGGACGTGGTGGTCGGCGGGCCGAGCGGCTCGGCAAGGCCCGCGAGGTGGCCGCCGGGGTCGAGGGTGTGCGCGAGGCGTCCACAAAGGATCCCGAGCTCGGCCCGATGCGGATGATCTTCGCCGCCGGGCAGGTCACCGTCACCGGTGTGACCGGGCAGGCCGCGTGGCGGGACGGCTTCCTGACCGCGATCGGCGAGCAGTCCCACGGCCGCAGGATCGTCGACGAGACCAAAACCGTTGCGGGAACGGACTTCCCGATCACCACCGAGGCGGCCCGGGCGGTGGTCTCGGTCATCACCCAGCAGCCCGAGGACATGACGGTCGCGGTCGAGCCCGGCCGGGTCATGGTCGCCGGGGTCGTGCCGGACAACGCGCGGCGGATGGCGGTGGTGACGGTGCTGCGCCGCCTGTTCGGCGCGGACACCGTGGTCGACAAGACGAAAACCAAGGAGTAAAGCCATTGTTGTGGCTCGCTGCCCAGACTTACCTGCTGTGCCTGGCCTCCTTCATCGCCGGTGTGGTGATCACCGCGCTGGTGCTGCGCAAGAGGCGCTCGGCGACGGCCACCGAGGCCGACACCACGGTGCTGGAAGCCATCGACGACGACGAGGATGAGGACGAGGACGACGAAGAGGACGAGCCCGAGCCCGAGCCCGAGCCGACGATCATCAAGGGCGTCAGGAAGTCCATGCGCTACCACACCATGGATTCGCCGTACTACGGCCGGATCAAGGGTGACGTCATCTTCGAGTCGGTGGCAGCGGCCGAAAAAGCGGGCTACAGCGCCTGGAAGACCCCGGCCCGCACCTAAACGGCGTCCAGGAACGCCAGGACGCGTTGCTTGAGCACGTCCGCGGCGGCCCGGTCGTAGTCGGGCAGGCCGCTGTCGCTGAACAAGTGCTTGTCGCCGGGATAAAGGAAAAGCTCCACCTCCGGGGTGTCGGCGGCGAGCTTGCGGGCGACGTCGAGGTCACCCAGCGAGTCGCCGTCCATGGTGTGGATCTGCGCCGGCAGGCCCGCGGGCCAGCCCTCGCCGAACTCATCGGGCGGGATGGCGCTGTGCATCAGCAAGGCGCCCTTGGCGCCGGGCCGGGTCTGGGCCAGCAGCTGCGCGGGCAGCACGCCGGCCGAGAACCCGGCGTACACGATCCCGACGTCCAGCTCCTCGGCGGCGGCCCGGCCGCGGTCCACAAAGGTGCCGAGCCCGAGTTCCCGCACATACGCCTTGCCGTCGTCGAGGTCCGCGAACGTCTTGCCCTCGTACAGATCGGGGGTGTGCACGGTGTGCCCGGCCTTGCGGAGATCCTCGGCGAACGCCAGGCAGCCGGCCGTCAGGCCATGGACGTGGTGGAACAGCAGCACCTCAGCCATGCCGCGAGCTTAGGGACCGCACCATCTCCTCGTCCACTTCGACGCCGAGACCCGGCGCGGTGGGCACGGTGGCGACCCCGTCGGCGATCTTCACCGTCTCGCCGGTGGCGTACACGGAGTCGATGAACTGCCGGCCGTTCAGGTCGACGGGAGTGTCCACACCGAACGCGGAGAACAGGTGCAGCGACGCGGCCAGGCCGAGGTCGGAGTCGGTCAGGCCGGATCCCATCACCCGGACGCCACTGTCCTGCGCCAGCTGGCAAAGCCGCCGCGACAACGTCAAACCCCCGCTGCGCTGGACTTTCGCGATGGCCACATCGACCGCGCCCAATCGCGCGAACGTGGACATGTCGGTGGGATGCCGCAGGCTCTCGTCCAGCGCCACCGGGATGGCCGACCGGTCGCGCAGGCGTTGCAGCCCGGCGACATCGTTGGCGGGCAAGGGTTGTTCGAACGCGGTCACGCCCAGGTCCGCCAGTGCGTGGGAGATCCGCACCGCCTCGCCCACGGAGTAGGCCTGGTTGGCGTCCACCCACAGCGGCGCGCCGGGTGCGGCCGAGCGGACCGCGGCCACGATGGCGAGGTCGATCTCCTCGGCGTGCAGCCCGATCTTGACCTTGAACGCCCGATACCCCAGTTCCGAGCCCTCGGCGACGGCCGCGGCGACCTCGGACGGGCCCTGGCCGGACACCACCCAGCCCAGTTGGATCTCCGACAGCCGCCGCTGGCCCCACAGCACGCCGACCGGAACGCCCAAAGCCCGCCCCAGCAGGTCGTGCAGCGCGATGTCGACCGCGGCCTTGGCGAGGGGCGACCCGATGGAGAAACCGCGGTTGATGGCCCGGTCGAAGGCCGTTGTGACCCCGTCCAGGTCCCACGCGGGCAGCCCGGTGATCGCCGGCGCGAGGTAGCCGTCGATCGTGCTGACGATCGACTCCCGCGTCTCGTAGGTCCACGCCGGGATGGGAGTGGCCTCGCCCCAGCCGAACTGTTCGCCCGCGGTCACCTTGACCAGCACGCGGATGCTCGGTTTGCCCACGGTCGCGATCGACCCGCCGGACACGCCGAACGACCGCAGGGTCGGCAGCGGCACGGCGAACGTCTCGACGCGGTCGATGGTCAGCCCGTCCAGAGTCATCGCGCCGTTCCTTCGGTCTTTTCGGTGCCGGTCTTTTCGGTGCCAGTCGTCACCGTGACACCTTTCCCGTACTCGCGCGGATGACGACCTCGCCCGCCACCCGGAGGATCCGCCTGCGCCGTCCGGAGTCCCGCAGCGCCAGCTCCATCGCCCGTTCGCCCAGTTGTTCCAACGGCAACGCCACCGTGGTGAGCGCGGGAGTCAGGTCCCGGACAATGGGAATGTCGTCGAACCCGGCGATGGAGACATCCCCTGGTACGGACATCCCCTTGTCCCGCAACGCCGACAGCGCGCCGATCGCCATCACGTCGGTCACCGCGAATACGCAGGTCGCGGCCAGGCCGCGGGTCAGCAACGTGTTCATCGCGTCGTAGCCGCCGTCCCGGGTGAACCCGGCCTCGACGATGTCCTCTTCGGACAGTGTCAGACCGGCCGACGCGAGCGTCGAGCGGAACCCGGCGATGCGGTCGGACACCGTGGTCAAGCCCCTGGGACCGGCCAGAACGGCGAACCGGCGATGGCCCATTTCCAGTAGTGCCTTAGCCAGTGCGGCCGCGCCCTCTCGGTTCTCTGGCAGCACACTGTCAACGCGTAGGCTTCGGTGTCGTGAGACCACCGCGACCCGGCCGCCACCCCGCAGGTACGGGTCGATCTCGGCGGCCAGCGAACGCTCCCAGGTCCGGTCCTCGAAGCCGGAACCGATCAAGAGGATCGCCGGCGCACGCTGGGCCCGCAGCATGGACACGTACGCGACCTCGCGATCGGCATCGCGGAAAGTGCTGGCCAGCATGACAAGCAGGCCGTTGTCCCCGGCCACGCGCATGATTCCCCGTGCGATCATGGCGAAGTACGGGTCGGACACGTCGTGGCAGATGACCCCGACCGTCCGCCGGGAGGCGCCCGCGAGCGCCTGCGCATGCGCATTCGGTGCGTACGCAAGGCGTCCGGCCGCGTCCTGCACGCGCGCACGCAGGTCGTCACGGACGTTCGCCGACCCGTTGAGCACCCGGGAGACGGTCGCGGGGGACACGGCGGCGGCGCGGGCGACGTCCTGCAACGTCACATGCGTCCGGTCGGCCATCGGCGCTCCACTTCTTGACCTGCCGTACTTCTTGACCTGCCGTGCGGGCCCTGTTTACTCTAGCGCAGAAAGCGCTTTCTGAAAGCGCTTTCAGAAATCCGCTGGAGGCGCTTCTAGCTGCGGGTAAGCGCTTTCACGTATGCGAAATCCGAGGATTCCCGGACAGGGAAGGCGGAG
>CBIMJO010000499.1:0-6993 GCA_966244135.1 uncultured Actinocrispum sp.
CACCGGCAGCGCTGCGGCGATCCGGGCGGCGTTGCGCCGGGCGTCGGCGACCTTGTGGCCGGCGATGCCGTAGACGAACGCCAGGAACGGGCGGCCCTGGTTGCGGTAGGTGGGCAGCGCGCGGAAGAGCGCGAGCAGCACCTCCTGGGCCACGTCGTCCACCGCGATCGCGGTGCGGTGACCGCCGATCCGGGCCTGGCAGTAGCGCAGCACCAACGGCCGCACGTAGGACAAGAGCCATTCTGTGGCGGCCGTGTCCCCCGACACGGCCGCCTCCACCACGGCGTTCAGCACGATCTCATCCACCGGCTCCCCAAGCCGTGTCTGAGTGTCCGGCCGTTCCGCCAACGCACTAACGGACATTCGTGCCTCCTCGCCGCGGGCCTCCCCGTGAGGACAGGAGTCAGCGGCGAACCGCCAGATACGCGAACTCAGCAGGAAATCTGCTGCGTAGCCGGTCAGTTACGGAATCGTGTCGTTGGCCAGCCCTCGAGCCGGTACGCGCTGTCCCAGAACAGCCACTCGTACTCGCTCGCCCGGGAGAAGGCCGCGAACATCCGCTCCTGTGTATCGGTCCCGACCGTCGTGGCGGCACGGTCCACGGCCTGGCGGCATTTCGCCACCGCCGCCCCGAAACTCTCGTCGGCGTACGTGTCGATCCAGGCCTGGTACGGGTTGTCGCTGGTCTGGCGCTTGAGGATGTCGGTGCCGACCTGGTGGTAGACCCAGAAACACGGCAGCAGGGCCGCGATGAGCTCGGCGTACGAACCGGTCTGCGCCACGGCCAACAGGTACGACGTGTACGCCAGGCAGGTCGGCGAGGTCTCCACGTCGACGATCCCGTAACCCTCGTGCAGCTGGCGTTCGACCGCGATCGCCTCGTGCGCTGAGTTGGCGAAGAACACCACCTCGTCGTGGTCGTCCGCGCGGGTGGCGGCGACCGCCAGCGCCCGGCTGAACCCGACCAGGTAGCGCGCGTCCTGCGCGATGTAGAACTGGAACCGGTCCCGGGACAGCGAACCGTCGGCCAGCTCGGTGTTGAACGGCAGCTCGAGGATGGCCTGCTGCAGCCGCTCGGTCCGGTGCCATGCCTGCTCGGAGAATCCGGTCACGCGCGCGATGGTCGCACGCTGAATATCACTCGTGCCAGGACTTTGGCCGGCCTTAGCCTGGGTGACGTGAACGCGACCGTGATCCGCGGCAAGAACGTGGACATCCGACTCTGGACCCGGCCTGACCAGGTCGAGGAGCAGGCCATGCGCCAGCTGCACAACATCTCCGCGCTGCCATGGGCTTTCAAGCACGTGGCCGTGATGCCGGACGTGCACTACGGCAAGGGCGCGACAGTCGGGTCCGTGATCGCCATGCGGGACGCGGTCTCGCCGGCCGCGGTCGGCGTGGACATCGGCTGCGGCATGGCGGCCGTGCGGACCTCGTTGACCGCCAACGACCTTCCGGACGACCTCGGCCGGGTGCGCTCGGCGATCGAGGCGGCCGTCCCGGTCGGGTTCGCGATGCACAGGGCGACCGCGTTCGACGCCCGGGACGCCTCGGACTGGGACGCGTTCTGGCGCGGCTTCGACGACCTGGCCGAGGGGGCCAAGCCGGAGATCGCCCGTGCGCTGCACCAGATGGGCACCCTCGGCGGCGGGAACCACTTCATCGAGGTCTGCCTGGACACCACCGGCCAGGTCTGGGTGATGCTGCACTCCGGATCGCGCGGCACCGGCAACATCCTTGCGCAGCACCACATCTCGGTGGCCCGGGACCTGGCGCACAACGAGGAGCTGCCGGACCGCGACCTCGCGGTGTTCCTGGCGAACACCCCGGAGATGGCGGCCTACCGCCACGACCTGTTCTGGGCACAGGACTACGCGCGACGCAACCGTGCGGTGATGCTGCGCCTGGTCTGCTCGGTACTGCGCGCGCAGTTCCCGCAAGTGACCTTCGAGGACGCGATCTCCTGCCACCACAACTACGTGGCGGAGGAGACCCACTTCGGCGAGGACGTGATGGTGACCCGGAAGGGCGCCATCCGTGCGGGAGCCGGGGATCTGGGGATCATCCCGGGGTCGATGGGCACCGGGTCGTACATCGTGCGGGGACTGGGAAACCCGGACTCGTTCGAGTCGGCCTCGCACGGGGCCGGGCGGCGGATGTCGCGGACCAAGGCGCGCAAGCAGTTCAGCGCGCGGGATCTCGCGGAGCAGACCCGTGGGGTCGAGTGCCGCAAGGACTCTGGTGTGGTGGACGAGATTCCGGCCGCGTACAAGGACATCGACGAGGTGATCGCGAACCAGTCGGATCTCGTCGAGATCGTGGCGAAGCTGAAGCAGGTGGTCTGCGTCAAGGGCTGAGTCGGGGCCGGTCGGGCTCGAGCGCGATTTGGTGTGGGGACCCCTGCGTCGCAAGGGCAGGGAAACGCGGGCAGGGCTGGAGCCCTGCTCGCCAACAAGCTTATTTGCGCCGCCACCGCACACAAAATCGCGCCCGAGCCCGACCGCTGTCGTGCCTTGCTCGGGGTCGCGTCCCAACGTTGTCCACTTAGGACGACTCGTTCGTGCTAACCCTTCGTGCCAACCCTCAGCCCCAGCCGAGGTCGTGCAGGCGGGCGTCGTCGATGCCGAAGTGGTGGGCGATCTCGTGGACGACGGTGATGGCGACTTCCTCGATGACGTCCTCATCGGTGTCGCAGATCGCGAGGATGGGGTCGCGGTAGATGCTGATGCGGTCGGGGAGGACGCCGCCGTAGTTGGAGGTTCGCTCGGTGAGGGCGATGCCGTGGTAGAGGCCCAGGATGGAGGGGGACTCGGGGTTGAACTCCTCCACCAGGACCACGACGTTGCTCATGGCTTTGGCGAACTGCGGTGGGATCAGGTCCAGGGCGTCGCTGACCAGGTCCTCGAACCGCTGCCGGGACATCTCGACGGGCATGGGGGTCAGCCGCCGGGCTGGCTGGGCTGATTGGACTGGCCGGACGCACCGGGCTGCTGGCTCGGCTGGTCGTTGGCCGGGGGCTGGACCGCCGAGGAGTCGACGGGGGCGGCCTTGATGCTGCCGGTCACCAGGGCCAGGCCGGAGCCGTCCTCGAGGGTCGCGCCGACCTTGCACACCGCCTGGTGCGAGCCGGCGTCCCAGCTCTCCTGCTTGCGGGTGTCCCAGGTGAGGGTCAGCTTCTTCTCCTGCAGGTTCGCGTTGCCCGAGTAGGTGGCGACCTGCTTGGTGCACTGGTCGAGCATGGCGGCCTGCTGCTGTTCGTCGCTGGGGAAACCGCCCTGGGTGAACACCTTGCCGAGGTCGACGATGCCGACGATCTCGTAGGCGTGCCCGTTGGTGCACGGGACCGGGTCGCCCACGGTCTTGCCCACCAGCGCCAGGCAGGTGCCCGGCTCGTAGATGTCCGACTGGTCCTGTTTCACCGCGGTACCGGTGGTCGGGACCAATGTCTTGCCGGTCAGTCCGGCGCGCTGCAGGCCGCAGCGGAGCTTGCGGTCACCGGACCGCCACTGGTCGTCCGACGGTTTGAGCGCGCCGACGCTGTACTTCCCGAACGGGTCGAGTTTCCCGCCCAGAGAGTCGGCCGCGCCCTTCGCGCACTTCTGCTTCGCGATGTCCCGCCACGCGTCGAGGCTCAGCGGCGCCTCGTCCTTGCCGTGTTCGCCGGAAATGTCCACATCCCCGGTGACCTCGAACAAGTGGGGCTGGTCACATCCGATCGGCCGCATGTCGGCGCCGTCCGGCTTCCAGGTCAGGCAGCTGCCGGCCGGCGCGTCGAAGGCTTTCTGCAGGTTCTCGGCCGCGTCGTCCCCCGCGTTCGCGGTGACCCGGACCGGCCAGGAGAAGACCATGCTCAGGGTCAGCACCACGAGCGCACCCACGAACGCACCGCCCATCACCAGGCGGGTGCTCAAGGTCCGGTCGTTTGAACGAAACCGTGCGGCGCTCTTCGACATCTATTCCATCATGCCGTACTCCGCAGGGGTGAATCATCGGTGTGTTGCGATCAGGACACCACACCGCGGGTTTCACACCTGGCGTATGTACTGTCCGCAGAGGGAGGGCCTGCGATGACTGACAGGAACGACGAGACCGACCCGGCCAAGGCCGCCGGCGAGCCCGAGCAACCCGCCGAGCCGGCGGAGCCCGAGCAACCGGCGGAGCCCGACGCCGAGCAGCCCCGGCGTGGCAGCGTCCGCTACCAGGACGCCGAGACGACGACCCCGCGCGAACCCACGCTGGCCGAGAAGAGGGCCATGCGGCGCGCGATGGAGGAGCAGGAGCAGCGCGAGAGCGCCGAGGTCGCGGAGGTCGAGCGCAAGTCGCTGCGCCGCCGCCGGACCATGATCGGCGCCGGGGTCACCGTCGGTGTGGTGGCCACGGTCGCGCTCTGGTACTCGGCCGCGGCCGGTGGCGGTGAGGTCACCGCGAGCTGCGTCGACGACAGCAGCACTCTGTCGTCCGACGAGAACATCTGCAGCGACGACTACGTCTACAGCCACGGTGGCTACAGCAGTGGCGGGTTCTACTACATCCCCCTCGGCGGCGGTGGCTACCGGCAATACCACTACAACTACGGTGGCACGGTCACACCCGGCACGAACCGGGTAACCGGCGGGACGACCACCGCGCCCAGCAGCCGTACGACGGTCAAGTCGTCCAAGGGCACGACCATCCAGCGCGGCGGCTTCGGTGTGAGCGGCGGCGGCAAGAGTGGGGGAAGCTGAGTTGCACCGGGAGTCCTCGCAGCCGCGGCGGGACTGGCAGAACAAGATCGCCGAACAGGGCCTGGTCTTCGGCTCGCCCGCCCGCGACGGGGCCGGCAACAGCCGCCCGTACTGGGACGAGTCGGTGCACTACGTGTTCGCCCTGGACGAGATCCTGTCCCTCGAAGCGGACGTCGAACTGCTGCACTCGATGTGCCTGGAGGCCGTCGACACGGTGGTGACCGCTGAGCGGTACAAGGAGTTCGGCATCCCGGAGTGGGCCTGGCCGCACATCGCCGAGTCGTGGCGGCGCAACGACCCGCACGTGTACGGCCGGTTCGACCTGCGCTACGACGGCTCCGGCCCGGCGAAGCTGCTGGAGTACAACGCCGACACGCCGACCTCGCTGCTGGAGGCCGCGGTCGTGCAGTGGTTCTGGAAGACCGACGTCTTCCCGGACGACGACCAGTGGAACTCCATCCACGAGAAGCTGGTCGAGCGCTGGCGCGAGATCGGCGACAAGCTCCCGTCCAACGAGCTGCACTTCACCTGGTCGACCGCGGACCCGAGCGGCGAGGACCACGTCACCACGGCGTACCTGCAGGAGACCGCGGCCGAGGCCGGGCTGGACACGGTCGGCCTGGCCATCGAGGAGATCGGCTGGCACCCGCTGCTCAAGCGGTTCGTCGACCTCGAAGAGTCGCCGATGAACACGATCATCAAGCTCTACCCGTGGGAGTGGGTGGTCGACGAGGAGTTCGGCAAGCGGGCGGTGGAGAGCCTGCCGCGGACGCTGTGGATCGAGCCGCTGTGGAAGATGGTGCTGTCCAACAAGGCGCTGCTGGCCATCCTCTGGGAGATGTACCCGGGCCACCCGAACCTGCTGCCCGCGTTCCTCGACCAGCCGGGCCTGCTCACCGAGTACGTCCGCAAGCCCCGCCTGGGCCGGGAGGGCGCGAACATCCAGATCGTGGCACCCGGTTACGAGACCCAGACCGGCGGCGTCTACGGCCACGAGGGGTACGTCTACCAGGCGTTCGACCCGCTGCCCGAGTTCGACGGGTTCCGCCCGGCGCTGGGTGCGTGGATCGTCGGCGACTCCGCGGCCGGCCTGGGCATCCGGGAGACCGCAGGTCTCGTTACGGACGACGGTGCGGCGTTTGTCCCCCATCGCATCCCGGAATCGTGATAATTCACCCGAAGACCGCCCAGTCCACATAGGCCGGAGGGACCCCGATGTTCACTGACCTCGCTCTCGATCCCGATTTCGGGTCGCAGCTCGGCAAGGGGATCGGCGCGATCGCGCTGTACGCGATCGTCGGCCTGGTACTGATCCTGCTCGGCTTCTACGCCATCGACTGGACCACCCCGGGCAAGCTGTCCGAGCTGGTGCGCACCGGCAAGCCGAACGCCGTGGTGGTCACCTCCGCCGGGTTGGTGAGCATGGCGTTCATCATCGTGGTGGCCATCGTCAGCTCCGCGACCGACCTGACCGCGGGCCTGATCACCTCGCTGGTGTACGGCCTGATCGGCATCGTCGTGCAGGTGGTGGCGGTGCGGATCGTGGAGTGGGCGACCCGGATCGACATCGGCACGATGATCCAGAGCGAGAAGTACTCGCCGGCCAGCACCGTGGTGGCCGCCGCGCACCTCGCCCTCGGCCTGATCGTGGCCGTGGCGATCAGCTAAACCCGATCGAGCCGCTACGGCTTGCCGTACTAGAGTTTTCGTGTGATTGACCTACGGATACTGCGCGAGGACCCGGAGGCGGTGCGCGCATCCCAGCGCGCCCGCGGCGAGGACGAGGGGCTGGTCGACCAGCTGCTGTCCGCCGACGAGCGCCGGCGCGGTTCCGTGTCCCGGGCGGATGCCCTGCGGGCCGAGCAGAAGCAGTTCGGCCGCCAGGTGGGCAAGGCCAAGGGCGAGGAGCGGGACGCCCTGCTGGCCAAGGGCAAGGAGCTGGCCGCGGAGGTGAAGGCGGCCGAGGCCGAGCAGGCCGAGGCCGAGCAGGCGGTCGCCGCCCTGCACCGGGCCATCCCGAACCTGGTCAACACCGCGGTCCCGCCCGGCGGTGAACAGGACTACGCCGTGCTCAAGCATGTCGGCGAGCCGCGGAAGTTCGACTTCGAGCCCGCCGACCACCTTGACCTGATGACCAAGCTGGGCGCGGTCGACATGGAGCGCGGCGCCAAGGTCTCCGGCTCGCGGTTCTACTTCCTCACCGGCGTCGGCGCGCAGCTGCAGCTGGCCCTGCTGAACCTGGCCGTGCAGCAGGCGGTGGCCAACGGCT
>CBIMJO010000500.1:0-6993 GCA_966244135.1 uncultured Actinocrispum sp.
CCCATCGGGCCGCGATCATGTCCATCAGGCGCCGCAAGGGTCTCGCTGGGCGCCGAGAAGCCGCCCACTGGGCGCCGCATGTGCCAATCGGGTCGTGATCGTGCCTCGTCAGGCGCCGCAAGGGGTCTCGCGAAGGGGCTCGCTGGGCGCCGCATATGCCCACCAGCGCCGGGATCGTGTCCGACAGGCGGCGCGTGTGTGCTCGCCTGGCGCGGCTGCGGTGGACTGGTAGTGGGGGTGGGGGCGTTGCCCCGAGGGTGGGTGGCGGTGGTGGGGCTCGGGGCAACGCCGGTGGCCCCACGAGTGCCCAGGTCGGGGGGTACCGGGCCGGGTGTGGGGCCGGGGTGGTGACGGGGAGACGTCTTTCCGGATCCCCGGATGAAGGCGGCTGGGGCCTGCGCGACGCTGGCCCCAGCCTGCTTCTATTTCACCACAGGTAGATCTCGTAGATCATGCCGTCCGCCTCTTCGCGGATGTTCACCGCGTGACCGGTCTGGCGGGCCTGCGAGGCGAGGGTGACCAGGGCGGCGAAGGCGCCGTCGCGGCCGTTGTAGATCCTCTTCCAGCCCACGCCGACCACGCGCATCCAGGCGTTGCGGGTCTCGTCGACGCACCACAGGGCGTCGATCTTCACGTTGTTCTGCCAGGTGCCGGTCACCGCCTCCTCGGCGAGGGCGGCCGCGGCCGGTGGCGCCATGGTGGGACCGGCGAGCGGCGTGGACTCGACGACCAGGGCGGCGATCTGCTCGTCACTCGGCGCGGAGGTGCCGGGGATGCTGATGTCGATGCTGCTCTCGGTGGTCGGCGGCTGGAGAATGGGCGTTCCTTTGTTGTTTGACATCACGCAACCCTTTACCAGGCGTAGATCTGCTTGATGCTGTTCGTGTCCTCGAACAGGCCAACTGGCCGGTTCAGGGCTTTGGCGGCGGCGAGTTCGGACAGCATCGTGTGGGAGGTGACGGCGACCGTGCTGTCCAGCTTGATCCAGCCGCGCGTCGCGCCATAGGCCCAGATATTCGCGTCGGACTCGTTGCTCCACAATCCCAGGATCTGCTGGTCGGGCAGCCAGGCGCGAATGTTCACGCCATAGGCCGCGCAGGTCTGGAATGTCTCGATCCCGCATTCCCCGTACGCGATCCGGAAATACCCCGAGTCGCCCCAGCCGGTTCCCCAGCTGTTCCTGGCGATCCAGCACCCGGCCGCGTCGTCGTATCCGATCAGGCAGACACAATGCCCGCCGGCCAGGGTTCCGGTCACGTGCCGGTACACGCCGGTGCGGTAGGAGAAGAAGTCCTGGAAAACGTTGAAGCACGCCGTGATCGAGCCGTAGGTGGAGATCGACTCCTTCATCTTGGCGACGTTCCCGGAGATCGTCTCGAACGAGGTCACCTTGGCGTTGCGGTTGGGCCAGTCCGCGTTGAGCCTGCTGCAGTCCTGGTCGCCCGCCGTGTACGGGAAGTAGTCGTCGAACGCGACGCCCTTGTCCCGGGCGGCGGTCAGCGCGCGGTCCGGCCACCAGCCGTTACCGCAGTTCCGGCCCTCGGCGCGGGCATGGCAGTAGAACAGGTGCGCCTCGGACAGATCCAGCGGCGTCTGCGTCCGGTGGGTGAACCGGTAGACGGTCTCCATTGTCGCGGCGGTGCCGAAGGCGACGCAGGAACCGCAGCCGCCCTGGTCCTTCACCGCGGTGTCGTAACTGACGCCGCCGACATTCCGCAAATCGAAAGAGCTGGGCGCCGTGACGTCACCGACGGCGGTCGCGGCGGAAAGGAGTGCGGTGTCGTGGGCGGGTAATTCGGGGCGGGCCGGGACGCCGAGCCGGATCGTCCTTTCGTGCTCCTCCATCAGGCTCATCGTGGTGGTGCCGCTCTCCCACGGCCGGCCTGCCTCGGAAAGTGCGTCGCGGAGGATGTCGAGGTTGAGTGCTTCTGGTGTTTCGGGCATAGCGAACCCCATTAAGGCACGTTTTTTGGTGGCAATGCGGCGGCGCGTTGCAGGGTCCGCGGGACAGGATGCTACTCCGCGTGGAACTGTTTGCCCAGAGTGCCGCAGTGATCCTTTGACTGTTTCGCTATATGGCGATGCAATCGTTGTCGGGCTCAATTCGGCCCGCGGCGAAAATGTTTTCGTTACGGGTCGGAAGGCGTGAACAATCGGCATGGTGTGCGCTTTTATCGCGACAGCGTTATCGTCACGGTATGAAGGCACGATCCTGGTTGCTGGCGTTGCTCATGCTGATGGCGTTGCCGGGCGACGCGAGCGCCACGCCGGCGCGGACACCGGTGGTGTTGTTCCCCGCGTGGCACTTCACGCGGCTCGAAGTGACCGCGCACCACCAGAAAGCGGCTCCGGAGTGCCCGGCTTCGGGCAGCTTCCAGGACCTGTTCCTCAACGACCGGCCGAGCACGACGTTCAGCCAGATCTGCCAGGACAAGCTGCTGACGCTGCGCTACGACCCGGCGCCGTGGAAGCCGATGCCGTTGCGGTTCAGCGACCAGCCGGGCGTCGACGTGCGGATCGCCGACTACGGCAGGACATCCAGCGCGCCCTTCTACGAAACCCTGTACCGGACCTTGGAGTCCGCCGGGTACGTGCGCGACAAGGACATCCGGGTAGCCGGGTACGACGCCCGGCTGACCCCGGACATGGGCGGGTTCCTGGGCCGCGCCAAGCGGCTGGTCGAGGACACCTACCGGGACAACGGCAACCGCCCGGTCCAGCTGGTCGGCCACTCGAACGGGCCGCTGTACATCCAGTACCTGCTCACCCACACCAGCAAGGCGTGGCGGGCCAAGTACGTGCACGGGTTCACCCCGCTCGCCGGCAACTTCCCCGGCCAGGGCCTGCTCTACTCGATGATGTTCACGGGGCTGACCGTGCAGGACGGCAGCTACCCGCAGACCCCGGAAGGCGCCCGCAGCAGCGCGCTGATGTACATCTCGCACCCCTCGACGTACATGAGCTCGTCGGACCCGCGCGTCTTCGGTGACCGCGAGGTGATCGTGCGGACCCCACAGCGCACGTACACGCCGCGCGACTACCGGCAGCTGTACGCCGACGCCGGGATCCCGCACGCCAGGGAGATCGGTGACTACTACATCGGGTTCGTCTCGCTGAGGTTCCCGGGCGTGGACGTGTACGGCGAGAAGGGCTCGGGCCTGCCGACCATCGTCGGCGCGCAGCTGCCCGATCTCACTGTTGGCCAGATCGTGCCGACCTCGCGTTTCCTCTACCGCGATGGTGACGCGAACCAGGAGGACATCACCAACGAGGCCATCCTCGCCTGGCAGGGCACACCCTGTTACCGGTTCAGCCTGCGCGACAACCCCGGCGTGACCCACTTCGACCTGCCCGGCGACCCCAACGTGCTGTCGCGCCTGCTCACGGACCTCGGCCGCGAGCGCTCGCACTGCCCGTGACACCCTTATCCGGTCGAAAGGAGTTGTCGTGGACGACGACATCGAGGACAACGCCGACAACGGGCTGCTCGACCCCGAGGACACCCTGGACGATCGTGACCCGTTCGACGAGGGCTACTCGCCACCCGAGCGGGCGCAGGCCACTGAGGGCTGGGGCACCACCGCCCGGGAAACGGCTGAGGGCGAGAGCCTGGGCGGCCGCCTCGCCCGCGAGGTGCCCGACCTGTCCTACGACGAGGACGACGACGACCTCGGCGACACCACCGACACCGACGGCGAGCTGCTCGACGACGAGGTCGGCGACTACCGCTCCGGCCGCCTCGTCGCCACCGACGAGGGCTTCGGCTCGGACACCGACGACCAGCTGTTCGCCTCCGACGTCGGTATCGACGGCGGCGCCGCCTCCGCCGAGGAAGCCGCCATCCACCTCATCAACCCCAGGGACTACTGACACCACACGCTGACGGGCCTCCGTGTTGTGCAGGGGACTTCGGTTCCCGCGCACATGGAGGCCTTTGTCCATAAAGGACTAGAGCGGGTGGGCGACCTGGAAGATGTTGCCTTCGGGGTCGCGGACCATGGCCCGGCGCTGGCCGTATGGGGTGTCGAGGGGTTCTTCGAGGGTGGTGGCGCCTGACGCGAGGGCGCGTTCATACGCGGCGTCGGCGTTGGGGACGTAGACGTACAGGAACGCCGGGAAATGGGGGCGTTCGGCGGTTCCGGAGATCATCACTGTCGCGTCGCCGATGTGGATTTCGGCTGGGCGGCCCGGTTCCACGGTGCCGGTGGCGTCGAACACCGCCCGCAGGAACCGCACCTCGGCCTCGACGTCGTCGACGAACATCCGGGGGATCACGGTTGTCATGCCCGCTACGGTAGGTGGCGACCGACTTGGGGAGAAGGTATGAAACGACGAACTCTGTTCGCGGCCGCCCTCTTACTGCCGTCCCTGCTGGTGACGGCGCCGCAAGCGCAGGCCGCACAAAGCTGTCAGGCCGCCAGGCCGAGAGTCCCGGGCGCCGAGGTGGTGTCCGTGACGGCGGTCGAGAAACCCGGTGGGACGGTGGAGTCGCCGATCGGGCTACCGCCGGTCAACGACGTCCCGCCGTACTGTGAAGTCACCGTCATGCTCACGCATCCTGGGGCACACGACAACGTCAAGGTCCTCGTCTGGCTGCCGGTCACCGGCTGGACCGGGCGGTTCCTCGGCGCGGGCGGCGGTGGCTACGCGATGAACCTCGGCGACAGCACGCTCGCGGTGGGCGTCAAGCGCGGCTTCGCGTCGGCGAACACTGACGGTGGCGTGGGATTCGACATCAACACGCCGGCGGCCTGGGCCGGCGACAAGGAACTGGTGAAGAACTTCGCCTCCCGCTCGCTGCATGACATGGCGGTGGCGGGCAAGGCCGTGACCGCGAGCTACTACGGCAAACCAGCCAAGTATGCCTACTGGGACGGCTGTTCCACCGGTGGACGCCAGGGAATGGTGAGCGCCCAACGGTTCCCGGACGACTACGACGGCATCAACGCCGACGCGCCCGCGATCAACTGGGACCGGTTCGTCCCGGCCGACCTGTGGCCGCAGATCGTGATGTACCAGGAACACAACCTGTTGAGCCAGTGCGAGTTCAAGGCCTTCGAGGACGCCGCGGTCGCCGCCTGCGACCCGAAGGACGGCGTCGTCGACGGCGTGATCGACCTGCCGGGCCGGTGCGACTTCACCGCGGCCAAGCTCGTCGGCAAGAAGATCACGTGTGACGGCAAGGAGATCACGATCTCCTTGAAGGACGCGCAGGTCATGCAGAAGATCTGGGAAGGCCCCCGGCAGTGGTACGGGCTCGACCCCGGCACCTCGCTGGCCAGTCTCGGCAACACCGTGCCCGGCCCGGACGGCAAGCTCACCGGCGTCCCGTTCGAGATCTCCGAGACGTGGGTGCAGTACTTCGTCAAGCAGAACCCGTCATTCGACGTCAAGACCATGACCTACCGCGACTTCGAACGGGTCATCGAGCAGTCGCGCCGGTTCAACGACATCATCGGCACCGACGACCCGGACCTGTCCGCGTTCCGTGACTCCGGCGGCAAGCTGATCACGTGGCACGGCCAGGTGGACTCGCTGATCCCGTACAAGGGCACGGTCGACTACCGCCAGCGGGTCGAGCGCGCACTGGGTGGAGCGTCCAAAGTAGACAAGTTCTACCGACTGTTCCTGGTGCCCGGCGCGGACCACTGCTTCTTCGGCCCGGGCGAGCTGCCGGTCGACCCGCTCGGCCAGCTGGTCGACTGGGTGGAGAAGGGCGTCGCTCCGGATACCTTGCTCGGCCAGAGCGTGGACGGCGCCCGCACGCGCAACCTCTGCAAGTACCCGCTGGTGTCGCGCTACGACGGTCACGGCGACCCGAACAACGCGGCCAGCTTCAGCTGCAGACGCTGGTAGGCGAAACCGGCCGTCGGCCGGGAAGATCGTGGGTATGAAGTCCGAACACGAGTTCTTCCCGGCCAACGGCCGGCCGTGGCAGGAGACCGACCAGAAGGGCGTGCTCGAACGGGTGCTGTCCCGGGACGAGCAGGACCCGGAGATCCTGACCAGGCTGGCCCGCTGGCTGCCCGGTGTGGAGACCGAGGGCGTGATCACCCACGAGTACGCCGAGGAGGTCTACATCCTCGCCGGCGACCTGCAGGACCTCACCCTGGACAGCACGTTCCGCCTGGGCGACTACGCCTCGCGGCAACCGGGCATGCGGCATGGCCCGTACCGCACCGAGACCGGCTGCATCATGCTCGAGATCCGTTACCGGCCACAGCACTAGCGAGGCGAACCCACCGGCCTGACGGTCAGCGTGTTGATGTCCACACCGGACGGTTGGGTGACCGCCCAGACGATGGTCGCGGCCATCTGGCCGGCGCTGAGGTAGCCGCCCGGGCGCTCGGGCGGCCCGCCGATCCGCTCGAAGAACCCGGTGTCGGTCGCGCCGGGGGACACCAGCGTGACGCCGATGCCGTCGCCGGTCACCATCAGCCGCGTGTTCTCGGCCAGCCCGGTGATGGCCCACTTGGTGGCGCCGTAGATGTTGCCGGGCGTGTGGATCAGCCCGGCCACGCTGCCGACCAGCACGATCCGGCCGCGGGACCGCTTCAACGCGGGCAGCGCGGCCTTGATCAGCAACGCCGGGCCGAGCACGTTGGTGAGCACCATCTCCCGCCAGACGCCGGGATCGCCGTCGTCGAGGCTGTCGTGCGAGGCGAACCCCGCGTTGGCGATCACCGCGTCCAGCCGGCCGAATCGCTCTACTGTGGACCGAACCCATTCCTGGACGTCCGTCCAGGAGGCGGCATCCCCTTGCACGGCAAGCAGGTTCTCGTCGGTGAGCTGCTTGAGCTTCTCCGGGTCCCGTCCGGTGATCGCGACATTGTGGCCCAGCGCCAGCAGCTGCCGCGCGGTCGCGGCGCCGATCCCGCTGGAGGCTCCGGTGACGACGGCGACGGGTCGGCTCATGCGTCCATCCTGTCGCACGAGCCTCCCGATCGCTCCTCGCCCCGGTCCCTCGGGAATGCGGGGCACACTGGAGGGGTT